>JAZSRK010000036.1:0-8252 GCA_045538465.1 Candidatus Limiplasma sp.
GTCCTCACGCCTCGGTTCGTTTTACTCACCCTTCCGGTGGTTTCGGAACCCTTGCGTAGCAAGGGATTCCTATCGCCGTTTGCCGCCCGGCGAGCCGTAGGCGAGTAGGCAAACGGTGCAAGCCTCGTCGAAAAAGTCGCCATAGGCGAGTTTTTCGACGACCTGTAGCAACAGCAAGGTGCTTTTCAATAGCCGCCGCCCACGGTATAATCTCTTTGAGGTGAGGAATGATGGATACCAAGGAGATGCTTTTGAAACTGAGAACCAAATTTGGGCTTTCGCAGGATGAGCTTGCGGAAAAAGTATTCGTTACCCGTCAGGCTGTTTCTCGATGGGAGACGGGCGAGACCACCCCGAACATCGAAACGCTGAAACAACTATCGAAATTATACAACGTTTCCATCAATACCCTGCTTGGCTCGCCAAGAGAGCTTACCTGCCAATGCTGCGGGATGCCGCTGGAAGATCACGATATCAGCAAGGAAAAAGATGGCGCTTACAATGAGGAATACTGCAAATGGTGCTATACGGATGGCGAGTTTACAATGGATTTTTGGAAACAGTATGCCCGTATTGGCGGCAAGGAAAAATTTGAGGAATTTAAGCGGCAGATCATCGATGAGTTTAACACGCTTCTGCATGTGGAGGGCTTGCCTAAGGTAGAGGACTTGAATGTGCTGTCGGGCAGCTTTATCAATCTGGAATACAGACTGCCTAACGGACAGTTGGTGAAGTTTCTGGATGATCGGGCCACCTATCTGGGCAACCAGCTGGAATGTGAATTTGGCGGCAGCAGATGTTATGGTATTGCAGCCAATATGGATTTTCTATTGGTTTGCAGCTACGAAGAAAACGGCGAAAATCCTGAATTGATCGTATATCAAAAAAGATAAAACAAAAAGGCGTGGAATGCTGTACATCTGGCAGCATTCCACGCCTTTTGAGATCACTTCTTGCCGTAGCGGCGGATCAAATTGTAAATATAGTTGGTCAACTTGCCCTGTTCCTTGCGGCTGCGGTTCTTCATGCGCTCCACCACATCCTGCAGCTTGTCCATGGCCACCAGCAGCTGGGCATAGGTCTGGGATACGTTCTGATGCTGCTTGTCCTTCTTCTTTTCAGGCTGCTTCTCTTGGTAGCTGGGGGAAGAGTTGGCCTGCTGGGCGTCAGCGGCAGCCACTTCCTTGTCAGCCTTCTTGATGAGCTGGTGGTTGCCTTCGCACAGCTTCTTCATGGCGATCAGATCCCAGCTTTCGCCGTTGTAGGGGGCGGTGGCGGTGTGCTCGTGCTGTTCATTCAGCAGCTTGGCAAAGGTATCGGTCACGCCGTCCTCGCCATGCACCACGAAAACCTGCTGGGGCTTGGGGGAGAAGTTATTGACCCAGTTGATGAGCCCGGTCTGGTCAGCATGGCCGCTCTTGCCAGCCAGCACATCGATGCGGGCGTTTACTTCGATGGGCTCGCTGAACAGTTTGACCTGCTTAGCACCATCCACCAAGCTGCGACCCAAGGTGCCGTTGCTCTGGTAACCCACGAACAGCACGGTGCATTCCGGGCGCCACAGGTTGTGCTTCAGGTGGTGACGGATGCGGCCTGCATCGCACATGCCGCTGGAGGAGATGATCACCTTGGGCTCCTTGTCCACGTTGAGGGCCTTGCTGTCATCAGCAGTGATGGACAGGCGCAGGTCGGGGCAGGCAATGGGGTTGATGCCCTGCTTGAGCAGCTCCAAGGTCTCCTCGTCGGCGCATTCGTAGGTGTTTTCTTTGAATACGTTGGTAGCTTCCACGGCAAGGGGGCTGTCCACATAAACGGGGAAGTGGTCGTGCCCCTTAACAAGGCCGTGCTGCTTGATGTGACGGATAAAGTACAAAAGCTCTTGGGTGCGGCCCACAGCAAAGCTGGGGATGACCACGTTGCCGCCCTTATCCAAAGTAGACTGGATGATCTCGGTCAGATTGCCGATGTAGTCCGGGGTGGGGCCGTGGGTGCGGTCGCCGTAGGTGGATTCCATCACCACGATGTCAGCCCGGTGCATGGGGATGGGATCCCGCAAAAGGGGCTGACGAATATTGCCGATATCGCCGGAGAACACGATGATCTTTTCGGTGTCCTCTTCTTTAATGGTCACTTCGATGGCAGCGGAGCCCAGCAAGTGCCCCACATCCACCATGCGGATGGTGATGCCGTCAAAGATATCCACGCTGTCGTTGTAGCGACAGGGCACAAACTGGCCGTGAACGCCCAAGGCATGCTCCTGCGTGTAGAGAGGCTCCACCAAGGGCTTGCCGCTGCGCTGGTTCTTGCGGTTCTTGTACTCGGCATCGCTTTCCTGAATGTGGGCAGAGTCCAGCAGCATGATCTTGCACAGATCGGTGGTGGGCTCGGTGGCGTACACATGTCCCCGGAAACCGTTCTTATACAAAAGGGGCAGGTAGCCGCTGTGGTCGATGTGGGCATGGGTGAGCAGCACAGCATCCAAGCTGCCCTCGGTGATGGGCAGGGGCGTGTTCTCATACAGGTCGCTGCCCTGTTCCATGCCGTAGTCGATCATGATGTTCTTGCCGCAGGCTTCCAGCAAAAAGCGGCTGCCGGTCACCTCGTGGGCGGCGCCTAAGAAAGTCAGTTTCATGGGTGTCCCTCCTCTGTGGTAAGAAAGTTGAACAGTGATGGGAATGTATCAGCAGTCGGGTTGATAGAACCGACTATCTGTCAGCTTGGGGAGCAAAGCGGTGAGCTGCTGCTCCATGGCGGCGGCGCAGGCTTCGTAGATGGCATCGGAACCGCCGAAGGGATCGGGGATCTCTGGGGAAAAGCAGCGGATGGGCGGCACTTTGTCAAAGCGGCGGATCAGCGCTTCGCCGTGCCGTCTGCTGACGCAGAAAATCAGATCGGCGCTGTCCAGCAAAGCTTGGGTAACGCTCTGAGAGCGGTGCTGGGAAAGGCTCAAGCCGCGGCGGCTCATGGCGTGCTGTGCCCCGGTGGAGGCGGGCTGCCCGTCCCATGCATCCACCCCAGCGGAGATGGCTCGTACATCCGTGAGGCCATTCTTCTGGCATAGGTGATTCATCAGGCAGGCTGCCATGGGGCTGCGGCAAGTGTTGCCGGTGCAAACAAACAGGATGGTCATATCAGCCCTCCTCGTCTGCGTCGATGGTGCGGAAACCCGCTGCACGGCTCAGGCGGTTCATCACGGCCAAGCCAACGCCCTCGGCGGGCAGCACTTCGCTGTAGAGCACATCCACGCCATCGGCATCCGCTTGGCGCAAAACGGCAAACAGGTTGCGGGCTACGGTCTCCGGCTGGCTCAGGGAGCCGATGCACTGTACAGGATAGCCCTCGTAGGTTGGCATATGCTCCTGAAAGGCCAGCAGCAGCACGCTCTGTGCGGCTTGTTGGGCTTCGGTGCATAGGCGCTTCATCAGCTGCTGCACCTGCTGGGGTTCGCCCTTTACAAGAGATAGGGTGCCCTTGGGGGCGTAATGCTTGTACAGCATACCGGGGGACAGAGCCTTTTCGCCCTCTTTCAGGGGACGGAGCACGCTGTCGGCCACGGCGACTTCATCCAGCACGCTGAGCAGCATATCAGGGGTAATGCCGCCGGGGCGTAGCACGGTGGGCAACTCCCGGGTCATGTCGATGACGGTGCTCTCTAAACCCACTTCGCAAGCGCCGCCGTCGATAACGGAGTACAGCTTGCCGCTCAGGTCGTCCATTACATGCGCTGCAGTGGTGGGGCTGGGCTTGCCGCTGGTGTTGGCGCTGGGGGCTGCCACCGGCACGCCGGAGAGCTCCAAAAGCTTGCGGGCAACGGGATGGGACGGAATGCGAATGGCAACGCTGGGCAACCCAGCGTTGACCACCTCCGGTACGATGGGTTTCTTAGGCAATAGCAGCGTCAGCGGGCCGGGGCAGAAATGGGTCATCACACGGCGGCTGCGCTCGTCTATATGGCAAAGCGGCTCCGCAGCTTCGATGGAGGGGACATGCACGATCAGGGGATTGTCGGCTGGGCGTCCCTTGGCAGCAAAAATCGCCCGGACGGCAGTCTCGTTCAGCGCATCCGCGCCTAGACCGTACACCGTTTCCGTGGGCATGCCTACCAGCAAACCATCCTGCAAAGCTTGTGCAGCTTTTTGCAGGTTTTCTTCCGTGGGGGTCAGCAATAGGGTCTCCATGTTACAGTTCATCTCCGAAGGCTTTCAGCTTTTCGGCTTGCTCTGCCAAGCGAAGGGCCTCAATGATCTCGTCAATATCTCCATCCAGAATGCTGTCGATCTGGTACAGGGTCAGGCCGATGCGGTGATCCGTCACCCGGCCTTGGGGAAAGTTGTAGGTGCGGATGCGCTCGCTGCGGTCGCCGGTACCGATTTGATCCCTGCGATTTTCGGCATAGGCGCTGTCCTTTTCCTCACGGTATTTGTCGTAGAGGCGGCTTTTGAGAATGCGCATGCACATTTCCCGGTTCTGGATCTGGCTGCGCTCGTTCTGGCACTGCACCACGATGCCGGTGGGCAGGTGGGTCATGCGCACAGCGGAGTCGGAACGGTTAACGTGCTGACCGCCTGCGCCGCCTGCACGGTAGGTATCGATGCGCAGATCGTTTGGGTTGATCTCTACTTCTACGTCCTCGGCCTCGGGCAAAACGGCCACGGTGCAGGTGCTGGTGTGGATGCGCCCGCCGGACTCGGTGGTGGGCACACGCTGCACCCGGTGCACGCCGCTTTCGTATTTCAAGCGGCTGAATGCGCCGTCCCCGGCAATGGTGAGCACAGCTTCCTTGACGCCGCCCAGCTCGGTCATGTTGCCGCTGACCAGCTCCACCCGGAAGCGGTTGCGCTCGGCGTAGCGGGTATACATGCGCAACAGCAGTGCGCCAAACAAAGCGGCCTCGTCACCACCGGCACCCTGACGGATCTCTACCACAACGTTTCGGTCAGCGTTGGGGTCGGGGGGCAATAGCAACAGGCGCAATTCATGCTCCTGCTGGGTTTTGGCTTCTTCCAGTGCTGGCAATTCTTCCTGCGCCAACTCTGCCATCTCCGGCACGCTGAGCATTTCCTTGGCATCTTCAATTTCGGCAAGGGTCTGCTGATACTGCCGATAGGCCTTCACCTGTGGCTCCAAGGAAGCGTGCTCCTTGAGCAGCTTCTGCCACTTGGCTTGGTCGGCAATGATCTCCGGCTGACTGATGGCCTCTGTCAGCTCCTGATAGCGTCCCTCGATCCAGTCGAATTTTTCAAACAGGGTAAGTCACTCCTTGATGGCTTTCACGATCCGTTCCAGCCCATACAGATCCTTGATGATAGTAATGTCCCGATAGGCATCTTCGGCGCTGAGCAGTTGCGCCACTTGGGCGGCTTGGGTGCTGCCCACCTCCATGGCCAATAGCCCGCCGGGGTTTAGATGTTTGTGAGCCTTTGCAGCGATGCGGCGGTAAAAATCCAGTCCGTCGCCGCCGCCATCCAGCGCCATCAGCGGCTCTCTGAGCACTTCCTCTTGCAAGGTTTTGCATTCGGTGCTTTCAATATAAGGCGGATTGGACAAAATCAGGTCGAAAGTAAGACCGGCGAGCGGCTCAAACAGATCCCCTTGATAAAAGGCGATGTCTGCCTCATGCCGCTGGGCATTCTGCCGGGCCACCGCCAGCGCATCGCCGCTCAGGTCGGCAGCGGCTACGGCAGCATGGGGGCACTGGTGCTTCAGCGTGACGGCGATGGCTCCGCTGCCGGTGCATAGATCGAGGGCAGAGGGGCTTTGCAGCTTACGAAGATGCTGAATGCCGATCTCGCACAGGCTTTCCGTTTCCTGACGGGGGATCAGCACCCGGCTGTCCACCGCATAGGGCAGGCCATAGAACCATTGCTCCCCCAGCAGATATTGCAGGGGCTCCCGCTGCGCCCGATGGAGCAACAGCGCCCGATAACGGGCGCTGTCGTCAGTGCTTACATCTTTCGCACCGTCCAGACGGACGGACAGCGGGTCTTTCTCAAGAACATGTGCCAGCATCAGCAGTGCATCCTGCGCAGGATCGGGTACATGGGCTTTTGCAAGCTGCTGTGCGGCATCGGTGAGCAGTTGATGAACGGTCATGTTATTCAGCGTCTGCGGCTTGTGCCAATTCTTCTTTGACGGCTTCCTTCACTTCCTCGGCCTTTTCCTTAAGGGAAGTGGGCTCGACGAAAGGTGCTTCGGGTGCGGCTTCGTCTGCAGCTTGTGCCAATTCTTCTTTGACGGCTTCTTTTGCTTCCTCGGCTTTTTCCTTGAGGGAAGTGGGCTTGTCGGCTTGCTCGGCTGCATCCTTGGTAGGCTCGGCAGCGTTAGCTTGTGCATCTTCGGGCTGCTCGGCAGGTACATAGCTGGGGTCGGTCACCCGATAATCCCGGATGATGGTATAGCCGTCAGGAGTGGTATCGCAGCCCTTGGGCAGGCCGTGCAGCGCCACATTCATGGAAACGATGGCCACTTCCAGCATTTCGGGGGTGGGTTCCTTGGTGGTCAGGCGCTGCATTTGCATGCCGGGCCAGCGGAGGGCTTCCACCAGTTTGCCCTTGCTATGGGCAAGGCCTTTGAGCACCTCATAGCTGATGCCGGCTACCAGCGGCAAAAGTAAAAGGCGGCTGCCCAAACGAAGGAAGTAGTCGGTGCCCTGATAGCCCACCAGCGTGAACATGATAATGGAAATAACGAACACGATCAGCAAAAAGCTGGTGCCGCAGCGGGGGTGCAGGGTGGAAAACTGCTGTGCGTTTTCGGGGGTGAGGGGCAAGTTGTTTTCGTTGCAGTACACGGTCTTGTGCTCGGCACCGTGGTACTGGAAGGTGCGGCGCACATCCGGTACCGTGCAGCAGAACAGGATGTAGCCGATCAAAATGAGAATGCGAACGATGCCGCTAAGCAAGTTGACCAGCCAGTTCTGGTTGGGGATCAGCGCCTTGAGGCCGCGAGCCACCAGCTCCGGGATAACAAAAAACAGACCGATCGACAGGATCACCGCCAGCACGACGGCTGTGCCCATTACGATTTTATCAATGCCCTTGCCCAGCTTTTTGCTCAGCCATTTTTCAAACTTGGTGGGTTCTTCTTCCATAATGCCTAACATATCGGTGCTTTGCTGCAGGGTATTCATACCCATGGAAAGCATATGGCAAAAATTGACCACACCGCGGATGATGGGCCAACCCATCCATTTGTGCTTTTCGGCAATGGGGGTATAGGGCGTTAGTTTGGTCACGATGGTTTTGTCGGGGCGGCGTACAGAAACAGCGATGGCACGGGGTGCTTTCATCATAACGCCTTCCATAACGGCTTGACCGCCGATGTCTACCCGGGGGCAGGATGTATTTTTTGTGTTGGACATATGTAAAAATTCCTTTCTGCGCATAAACATAAATATGCACATTGTTTGTTTTCGACAGCTATGCCTGTTTTCCTGCTATAATAGGTATGGAATCGTTTGGCTGGTGAGAGGGGAAAACGGCATGCAAAAAGAGCATCCCTTGCGGAATGCTCTTCTGGCATGGCTTAATCGATATTGAAACGCTTCTTGAAGCGATCCACGCGTCCGCCGCTGTCCACCAGCTTCTGCTTGCCGGTGTAGAAGGGGTGGCACTTGGAGCAAATTTCGACTTTCAGCTCGCCCTTGACGGAGCCGGTTTCGAAAGTCTCACCGCACACGCAACGGACGGTAGACTTGCCATATTTGGGATGGATCTTCTCTTTCACGCTTTTTCACCTCTTTTTGCGTATGCCATGAGTAGCGCCCATAAAGCGCTTAGGTATTATAGCATAGTCACCTGTGTTTTGCAACAAGAAAAATGGAATGTGCTAAAAAGTTTTTGAAAAAAAGTTTGAAAAAGTTATTGACAAATTCGCCGGTTGGAGGTAATATATACAGCGTCGCCGAAAGCGACAAACGGGAGCATAGCTCAGCTGGGAGAGCATCTGCCTTACAAGCAGAGGGTCACAGGTTCGAGCCCTGTTGTTCCCACCATATGGCCCGGTAGCTCAGTTGGTTAGAGCGCTAGCCTGTCACGCTAGAGGTCGAGGGTTCGAGCCCCTTCCGGGTCGCCATATGCCTTGGTAGCTCAGTCGGTAGAGCAGTAGACTGAAAATCTACGTGTCGGTGGTTCGATTCCGCCCCAAGGCACCAAGTGTGCGGTAGTAGCTCAGTGGTAGAGTGCCACCTTGCCAAGGTGGATGTCGCGAGTTCGAATCTCGTCTACCGCTCCACACACGGTGCCATAGCCAAG
>JAZSRK010000109.1:0-4447 GCA_045538465.1 Candidatus Limiplasma sp.
TTTTGCCCGCCGCCGCAAAAAAGGGCGATCAAAGGGATTTGACCAAAGCGAACGTGTCGCTGTTTTCTGCCTACTCTTTTTAAAAAGAGTAGGCGCAGGGAGTGGGGGTGCGTAACCCCCACCCAGTTCCTCGCAGCGGCACTGCGAGATACCTACACATCGCTGCTGCCGCCAGCAGCAACTGCTTGGCAAAGCCAAACCCTCTCAGTCAGGCTGCGCCTGACAGCTCTCCCAAAGGAAGAGCCAAGTGTGGGGACACTGCGCCTGCCAGCTCTCCCAAAGGGAGAGCCAAGGGTTCCTTCGTGAAGCGAGCCAGCGGTCGCCGAATGGCGACTAAGGCTGCCCCATCCTTGACAGCCGTGCCCCAGAATGCTATATTGACCTCCAATGAAGCATCTAAATCAATCGGGAGGGATAACAGCATGCAGCTACTCATCGATGCGGACGCCTGCCCTGTTACCCGTATTGCGGAGGATATCGCCCGCCGCCACGGCCTGCCCGTCACTTTGCTTTGCGATACCAACCATGTGCTCCGCTCGGAGTACAGCCAAGTGGTCACTATCGGTGCAGGGGCAGATGCGGTGGATCTGGCCTTGATCAACCGTTGCCAAGCAGGTGATATCGTCATCACCCAAGACTACGGCGTGGCGGCGCTGGCGCTGGGCAAGCGAGCCTATGCCATCCATCAGAGCGGTATGCTGTACACCGAGGAGAACATCGACCGTCTGCTCATGGAGCGGCATCTGGCAAAAAAGGCACGCATGAGCAAGGCAAAGCATCACCTGAAAGGCCCTGCCAAGCGTACCCAGGAAGACGACCTTCGTTTTGCTGAGGCACTGGAAGCGCTCATCCAGTCGCTACTGAGCACGCCTCAATAAACGCACAACCATTCATACACCCGAAAAAAGGAAGGCGATACTGTGCGGATCCTCACCCGGGACAGGGACTATTACCACAGCCTTGTCCGCCTTGCTGCCCCCATCGCTTTGCAGGGGCTGATCACCTTTTTGGTCACCTTTGCCGATCAGCTGATGGTAAACGCCCTCGGCGACGCTGCGGTTTCCGGCGTATACATGGGCAACCAGATCCAGACCCTGCTGCAAATGCTCATGAGCGGCGTGGGCAATACCATCGTTATCATATCTGCCCAGTACTGGGGCAAGCAGGATATCCACCGCATGCAGCTGATCACCGCCACCGGGCTGCGGGTCGCCCTGTACTGCGGGCTTGTGTTCACCTTGGTAGGCCTACTTGTGCCTACGCCGGTGATCCGTCTCTTTACCGATGATGCCGCTGTCATCCGGGAGGGTGCTGCCTACCTCCGGCTGGTGAGCCTGAGCTATGTATTTTTCTGCATCACCCAAACGTTGATCGCCTCCATGCGCAGCGTAGAAGTGACCCGCATGGGCATGTGGGTCTCGCTGGCATCGCTGATGGTGAATATCTCGCTAAATTATGTGCTCATCTTTGGTAAGCTGGGTCTGCCCGCCATGGGCGTGCGGGGCGCAGCGCTGGCAACGGTTTTCTCCCGCATGACGGAGACCGGCGTTATCGGCGCTTACGTGCTCATCAAGGATAAACGTCTACAGTTCCGCTTGCCCCACCTGACCCAGCGGGATGCCGCCCTCACCCACGACTTCTTCCGCTACGGGCTGCCCTTGGTGGCAGGCGAGGTGGTGTGGTCCATCAACATGATGTGCAACGCCAAGATCATGGGCGGCTACGGGGCTGCCGTTATCGCTGCGGTCAGCGTGGCTAACACCCTCAACTCGCTGGCGTATATCGCCATCACCGGCATGGCCTCAGCGGTGGGTATCATCACCGGCAAGACTGTGGGCAGCGGCAAGGTAGAGCTGATGAAGGAATACGCCCGCACCACCCAAGTGCTGTTTTTGGGCTTGGGCATACTCACCGGCGGGCTGCTCTACCTGTTTGGCAAGGGCTTTGTGGGACTGTTTACCGGCTTATCCAGCGAGGCTGCCGCCCATGCCCTCACCTTGGCTCGTGTGCTGGCAGTGACCGCCGTAGGCACCTGCTACCAGATGCCCTGCCTGTTTGGCTTGGTCAAAAGCGGCGGCGATATTTCTTTTGTGTTCCGCAATGACAGCATATTCGTGTTTTTGGTGGTGCTGCCCTCTGCTTTTCTCGCCGCATGGCTGGGCGCGCCCGCATGGGTCACCTTTGCCTGCCTCAAGAGCGACCAGATCTTGAAATGCTTTGTGGCAGTAGTAAAAGTGAACCGGTTTGATTGGATGAAGAAACTGACGAGGTAATACAAAAGGCGGTTATCGGCATACAAGCCATAACCGCCTTTTGTTTTTGATCTGTCGCGCTATCAGGCGCTTCTGCCCTCTCCGCCTTCGCTTCGCTTCGGCACCTCTCCCAGAGGGAGAGGCAAGTGGGAGTAGTTCGTGTGCTCAAAACCTCTCCCAAAGGAGAGGCAAGAAATGTTACTGCCCAAACCCGCCATCCACGCCGATGACCTGCCCGGTGATAAACCCGGCTCCATCCCCCGCCAGCCAGCATACAGCGGCGGCCACATCCTCCGGGGTGCCGAGGCGGCACAGGGGCGTTTCATCGGCCAAAGCAGCTAGATCATCGGGGCTGTAGCAGGATAGCATATCCGTCCGAATCACGCCCGGACATAGACAATTGACGGTGATCCCGCTGGGCCCCAGCTCCTTGGCCAGCGCCTTGCTCAGCCCGATCAGCCCAGCTTTGGCGGCAGAATAAGCAGCCTCGCAGCTGGCGCCCACCCGTCCCCAGATGCTGGAGATATTCACGATGCGCCCCGCCCGGCGGCTCACCATACCGGGGATCACCGCTCGGCAGGTATAAAAGGCGGCGGTAAGGCTGGTATCCAGTATCGTGTGCCAGTCAGCATCCGTCATGTCAGTAAGCAACCCCTGCCACGCAACACCGGCATTGTTTACCAGCAGGTCGATATGGGAAAGGCGGCGCAAGGCTTCCTCCACCATAGCGGCAACCTGCGCGCTGTCCGTTACATCGCAAAGGGTGGCGATCGCGCCTGTTTCGGCAGATAGCTGCTGGGCAGCGGCTTGGTTGGAACGGTAACAAAAGACCACCTGCCAGCCTTGCCCCGTCAGCGCCCGGACGATGGCAGCGCCAATGCCCCGGCTGCCGCCGGTAACGAGTGCGGTTTTCATGGATGGGGTCACCTCCGTGGGGATTTTTGTGGGAGCGGCCTCCTGCAAAGGCTCTCTTTCTTTTCTGGTTGTACTGTTTCTTCGCACGCTCTGCATTGCCGCCCCAGCCTTGGCTCTCCCTTTGGGAGAGCTGGCAGGCGTAGCCACCCCATTCTTGGCTCTCCCTTTGGGAGAGCTGGCAGGCATAGCCTGACTGAGAGAGTTTGGGCTTTGCCAAGCAGTTGCTGCTGGCAGCAGCAGCGGTGTGTAGGTATCTCGCAGTGCCGCTGCGAGGGCAGCCAGCCAAAGGCTCCTTCGCGAAGCGAGGGCGCGACGCGTTAAGAAAATGTGCCAGTGGCACATTTTTAGCCAAAGCGGGGAGCAGGCTTTGCCTGCGACCGGCCCGAAGGGTGTCAGCGAAGCTGACTGAGGGTTTCCCTTGGCTTTCGTTGATAAAGTTGCTGCTGGCGGCAGCGGCGCTGTGTGGTTTTCTCGCAGTGCCGCTGCGAGGGTATCCAACCAAAGGCTCCTTCGCTTGCGAGGGAGCTGTCAGCGAAGCTGACTGAGGGTGCCATTAGCAGATGGAGTGTTCTTGCTGCTTTCCGCAGTTCTCAGCACTGCTGGCGGCAGCAGCGGTGTGTAGGTATCTCGCACTGCCGCTGCGAGGAACTGGGTGGGGCTACGCACCTTGCCGCAACCTCAGTCGGCGTACAGCCCACTGCCGTGGTCTGTACTTGCTTCGGTTGGAGACTGCGGGTCGCCAACGCCTTCGGCGTTGTGCCCACTGGGCACGCGCTTCCCTCCGTCTCACCCGCGCCTACTCTTTTTAAAAAGAGTAGGCAGAAAACAGCGACACGTTCGCTTTGGTCAAATCCCTTTGATCGCCCTTTTTTGCGGCGGCGGGCAAAACTAGCAATTGCCGAGCGTATGTTGGCTATCTTACGTGCGTGGTGGCGCAACTACGTTTGCCCTTTTCCCCGCCGCAAAAAAGAGCAGGGGATTTGACGTCGCTCTCTACCGTCGCGGTGCGGGCCGGCTGGTGGCTGCATACTTGCATCGCCTTGCAACCCGTGCGGGAATTGGCAGAGTTGGCTGCCGCCCCACCCTTGGCTATCCCTTTGGTAGAACTGTCAAGCGTGGCCATCCCCCACCCTTGGCTCTCCCTCTGGGAGAGCTGTCAGGCGCAGCCTGACTGAGAGGGTTCACGATGAAGGGTTTCCTCGCGGCAGAACCCTCTCCGGCCTCGCTTCGCTCAGCCACCTCTCCCAGAGGGAGAGGCAAGTGGAGTGGGCGGTTTTGTC
>JAZSRK010000053.1:0-9932 GCA_045538465.1 Candidatus Limiplasma sp.
CCTGCTCCCCGCTTTGGCTAAAAATGTGCCACTGGCACATTTTCTTAACGCGTCGCGCCCACGCAAGCGAAGGAGCCTTCTGCGGGTCTCCTCCCATGGGGGCGTTGAGCCGAAGGCGATAAGCCATATCAGCCAACCCTCCCCGGTTTCGCTTCGCCCACCCACCTCACACAAAGGGACAGGCAAGTGGGGGGCACGGAGAGGCGTTCACGCCAAAGGCGGGAAGCCCAAACACCCAAGCCCCACAAAACGGGGCATGCCCGCAGCGAAGCGAGGACATGCCCTTACGCAAGCGGCCTGAGGAAGGGTTGGGGCCCCTCCTCAGAGGCCGCGGAACTATTGTCCACTCCCGGGGCGAACGGCACGCTCCGCGTTAGCGGCGCGTGTCGGACGCCCACCATCAGCCTTGGTAACTCGCCAAAAACTGCCTCGTCCGCTCCATCTGCGGGTTGCCGAACACCTCCTGCGGGGTGCCCATTTCGCAGATCTTGCCCTCATCCATAAAGATGACCTTATTGGAAACATCCCGTGCGAAGGACATTTCGTGGGTAACGATGATCATGGTGGTGTTTTGGTCGGCCAGGCCGCGGATGACCCGGAGCACCTCGCCGGTCAGCTCAGGGTCAAGGGCAGAGGTGGGCTCATCAAAGCAGAGGATATCCGGGTGCAGGTTCAGCGCCCGGGCAATAGCCACACGCTGGCACTGGCCGCCGGAGAGCTGATGGGGATAGTTGTTCATACGATCCTTCAAACCCATCTGGATCAGCAGCTCGGTGGAGGCCTGCTCGATCTCCTTATGAATGGCGCGGCGGTTTGCTTTCCAGTCGGGATGTTCCTTCGCCAGCAATTCCCGCGCCAGCATCACGTTTTCCAAGGCGGTGTACTGAGGGAACAGGTTGAAGCTTTGAAATACCAAACCGAAGTGCAGCCGTTTTTGACGGATCTCGCTTTCCTTTACGGTACGGGCGTTTGCGGCATCAAAAAGCACCTCGTCGCCCAGAAGGAAACGGCCGCCGTCGGGGCGCTCCAAAAAGTTGAGGCAGCGCAGAAGGGTGGTTTTTCCGCTGCCGGAAGAACCGATCAGGCTGAGCACATCGCCTTTTTCCATGGTGAAGCTGATGCCATCCAGCACTTTGGTCTGCCCAAAGCTCTTTTGAATGTTTTCCACTTGCAAAATCGCCATCTGCTTCGCCTCCTTAACGGAAATAGTTCAGTTTCTTTTCCAGCCAGCCCAACCCCGCGCTAAGAGCGCCATTCCACACCAGATAGTACACACCGGTAAAGAACAGCGGCCAGATAGCACCTGAAATACCGCTGCGCCCCTTCATAAAGGCCTGACCCGCCCAAATGATCTCCTGCAAAGCGATAATACGAGCCAGGGAAGTATCCTTAACAAGGGTGATGATCTCGTTGGAGAGAGGCGGCACGATGCGCTTGACCATCTGCAGAAGCTTTACCTCAAAGAAGATCTGGCTAGGCTTCATGCCAAGTACCAGACCGGCTTCCTCCTGCCCCAGAGGGATGCCCTGAATGCCGCCGCGATAGATCTCGGAAAAATACGCAGCATAATTGATGATGAAAGAAATGGATGCTGCAGTAAAACGACCGGCCTCGCCGCTGCCCCAGATGTTCTTGCCCAGCACAAGGCCGGGAAAGTAGAAGATGATCAGCAGCTGGATCATCAACGGTGTGCCGCGGATGAGCCCAACGAACATACGGGTGAGCCACTTAAGGGGGGCAAACTTGCTCATGGAGCCGAAAGAGATGACCAGACCCAGCGGCAGCGCCCCTGCCAGCGTAACAAAGAAAAGCTTCAGCGTTTGCAAAAAGCCTTCGTTCAGCGCCTGAAAAACAATGGGAAACTGTTCCGCTATCTGATCTGCCAGCTGCGTGATCATAACATGCATAGTGTACCAACTTTCTTTGGAGCAGGGTGTTTTTTTGCTACGGCATAAAAGCCGCTAAAAGCGGAAAGGGGGGAAACCGATGCTCGGCTTCCCCTCAACGATCCGGCGGGATCGGCAACTGTCGGTCAGGCCGGAGGATGCGCCGCTTGCCCTTCAGGAGGAAAGTTTGGCGGCGCTGACTGCCCGAAAGCGGCAGCCGCAGGAAGACCCCGCCCCTATGGGGTCTTCCCGAAAGGAACCACCTGCGGGGAGTACCGCAGATGAAGAAACGCAATAGGAATTACTTCTGCTCGATAAGAGCGACCTGCACATCGTAGTTTTCAGCCACGGTGATGAGGGAGCCATCCTGATAGGACTTTACCAAGAAAGCATTCAGCTCGGCAGCCAGATCGGAGCCCTTGCGGAAGCCCACGCCGTACTCTTCGCTGTTGAGGCCCACGGTGTAGGTGAGCTGAGCATAGTTGGTGCCTTCGCCGATCATGGCGGCAGCCATCAGGGAGTCGATAACAGCGGCATCGGAGGTGCCGGCGGCAACTTCCATCAGCGCATCAGCCTGAGTGGCAACGGGGGTAACGTTGAGACCCAGATCGTTCAGCACGGCTTCGCCAGCGCTGCCAGCTTCGGCAGCAAAGCTCAGACCGGCAAGGCTTTCCACGGTCTGGTAGTTGGCAGCCACATCAGCGGGTACGATAACTACCTGAGCGTTGTTCATGTAGGGGTTGGAGCACTCCATGGCAGCCAGCACAGCGTCGGTCAGGGTCATGCCGTTCCAGATGCAGTCAACGGCCTTGCCGTCCAGCTCCAGGATCTTGTTATCCCAGTCGATCTCCACGAACTCGACAGCTACGCCCAGCTCGGCGGCGAAAGCCTTGGCAACGTCAGCGTCAAAGCCGATCCATTCGCCGTTTTCATCCTTATAATCCATGGGAGCGAAATCGGTAATACCAACTACCAGAACGCCCTTATCCAGCACATACTGCTTGTCGCTGGTTTCTTCGGCGGTGGCGGCGGTCATAGCCAGAACCATCAGCAGGGCCATCAGCATGGCAACGATCTTCTTCATCATGGGTCAAACCTCCATATCTCATGGTCGTTATTGAATAATTCACCGCTTTAGCGTAGTGAATTGTCCTTATCCTAACATGCACCGAAGGCAAAGTCAACCCAAAAACCGAAGGAGTACAATTCTGTATCCAGTAGCCCGCTGGGTAGGCAGCAGCAGGGATCGCACTGGATAGCTCGCTTCTGCTTTCAGCCCGCCTGCTGTGTTTTTTGGCGCACCATGCTTGCCAACGAGTGCCTTTTCGTGCTATCATGCCCGTTGTATCCAGTATACAATTATAGCGGCCATGCCGCAACTCAATTCATTAGGAGTGATTCTACCAATGACCATTATCGAGACCCTTGTGGAGAAATTCCCCATTCGCAAAAACAAGGCTCAAAAGCAAGCCTTCCATGCCTGGTTCATCGAGGAAGCCGCCGCCATGGGCTATACCGCCCAAGCCGAAAAGAAGGGTTCCAACACCAACCTGATCGCCGGTGACCCGGAGACCGCCAAGGTCATCTACACCGCCCATTACGACACCCCCGCCGTCATGCCCATCCCCAACTTCCTCACCCCCAAGAACATCCCGTTCTACATTCTCTATCAGCTGCTCATCACCTTGATCATGATCCTCCTTGTGGGCGGCATCGCCGGTCTGGTGGGCTGGCTGACCAAGAATTTCGAGCTGGCCTATGCCATCTCCATGCTCTTCCTCTTCGTCCTCCTCTTTTTGATGCTGTGCGGCCCTGCCAATAAGAACAACGTAAACGACAACACCTCCGGCGTGGCCGCGGTGATGGAGATCATGTCCCGTCTGCCCGAAAGCAGCCGCCAGAACGCCGCCTTCATCCTTTTTGACAATGAAGAAAAAGGCATGCTCGGCTCTTCCGCTTACGCCTCCAAGCACAAAAACATCAAAAAGAACTCCCTCCTCATCAATCTGGACTGCGTGGGCGACGGCGAAAACATTCTTTTCTTCGTTAACAAAAAGACCCGCGCTCTGCCTGCCTATGCCAAGCTGGAGGAAGTTCTCAAAGCTCAGCCCGGCCGCAACCTGATGCTTGAAAAGATGGAGAAGTGCGTCTACCCCTCCGACCAAGCCCTGTTCAAATACGGCATCGCCGTTTGCGCCTGCAACAAAATGAAAGTACTCGGCTACTACGTGGACAAGATCCACACCAAAAAAGACCTGGTCTGCGACCAAGCCAACATGGACTTCCTCGGCGAAAGCCTCGCCAAGTTTGCCGTGGAGTTGGGGGAGTGACATTTTGCCTCCGGCGGGCAAGGGCTCTGCCCTTGCATCCCGGCAGGGGGTGACCCCCTGCACCCTCTCACTGCACCGTTTCACGGCGCAGGGGATGGGCTTTTAAGGAGTTGTTGACTTAAGCAACTGCCGGAGCCCACCAGTAGGAGCCCCGGCTCGCTTGGCTGATGATGGGAGACCCCCAAAAGGCTCCTTCGCAAAGCGAGGGAGCTGTCAGCGAAGCTGACTGAGGATGCCCCAAGCAGCACCATTGTCCCAGAAACAGCAAGGTTCAGACTTGCCGAGTGGCAGCCCCCCAAAGGCTCCTTCGCAAAGCGAGGGAGCTGTCAGGCGCAGCCTGACTGAGGGTGCCCCTCCCCCATCCACCCACGAAAGGATCATCATGCGCTCAAAGATCATCACCCTATGCGGCTCCATGCGCTTCCTCGACCAGCTGCACCAACTAGCCGAGCAGCTTTCCCTCCGGGAGGACTGCGTGGTGCTCACCCCGATCCCCCATGTGCTGGAAGCACCCCTCACCCCGCAGCAGCAAGCCCGTCTCGCTGCCCAGCACCGGGCACGCATCGATCTATCCGATGCCATCTATGTGGTCGATCCCGGTGGATACATCGGCTCTGCCGTAGCCAGCGAAATCGCCTACGCCCTTGAAAAAGGCAAAGAAATATTCTATTTGGAGCCACCAAAAACCCCATAAGACCAACACAACCAACCTTCACTCCCGCCCGGCGAGCCCGCTTCGTCCGGCGATTTTTTTCATTTTCTCCCCCGTCCCAATAAAACAAAACGCAACTGCAACATAAAACAAAACGCAACTGCAAAATCATCATAGACAACTCCTGTTTTCCCTGCTATAATAGCAAAAACGAACCTCTTGCGCACAACTGAACCCGGCTCTCCCCCTGCTATCGCTATATACTTGTTGCCATGCAAAGCCAAAGTATCGCAAAAGTGCGCGGTCAGGAACCTCAGGCTCTGCCGGGTGTGAGCAGGCCCCACAAAAAGCGCAAGTTTCATCAAGGAGGAAAATCCCCATGATTTATTATGTCAACCAGTCCGCTCCCCGTGAAGGCGACGGCTCTCAGGCTCGCCCCTTCCGCTGGATCAGCGATGCCGCCAAGATCGCCAAGCCCGGCGACGAGGTCATCGTAGCCCCCGGCGTGTACCGTGAATACGTCAACCCCGCCTGCGGCGGCACCGAAGAAAACCGCATCACCTACCGCTCCGAAGTGCCTCTGGGCGCTACCATCACCGGTGCTGAGCTGCTAACCGGCTGGACTCGCCATCAGGATGGCGTATGGGTCAACCGGGTGAACAACGGCATCTTCGGCACCTACAACCCCTACACCACCGAAGTGTACGGCGACTGGTACTTCGCCCCCACCGTGCGCCATGCGGGCTGCGTCTACATGAACGACCGCGCCCTCTACGAAGCCCTCACCATGGAAGAGCTGATCGCTGGCGAAGTGTACAAGCCCAGCTGGGAACCGGAATACTCCATCTATAAGTGGATCAGCGTGCAGGAAGGCGATGAGACCGTCCTCTATGCCAACTTCCACGATATCGACCCCAACACCCAGAAGATCGAGATCAACGTGCGCCGCCGTTGCTTCTTCCCCGATGAGACCGGCCGCGGCTACATCACCTTCTCCGGCTTCAAGGTAGAAAAGGCCGCCACCACTTGGGCTCCCCCCGCCGCCTTCCAGGATGGCATGGTGGGCCCCCACTGGAGCAAGGGCTGGATCATTGAGGACTGCGACATTTCCAACTCCAAGTGCTGCGGCATTTCTCTGGGCAAGTACTACGACCCCGAGAACGACCACTACTTTACCTATAAGCACGTCAAGTCCCCTACCCAGATGGAGCGCGACGCCGTCTGCCGTGGACAGTACCATGGCTGGCTGAAGGAGAAGGTAGGCAGCCACATCATCCGCCGCAACCACATCCACCATTGCGAACAGACCGGCATCGTGGGTCGTATGGGCAGCGTGTTCTCCCTCATCGAGAACAACCACATCCACCACATCAACAACATGCAGGAGCTGGGCGGCGCTGAGATCGCCGGTATCAAGCTCCACGCCGCTATCGACGTCACCATGCGCCGCAACCACATCCACCACTGCACCATGGGCATCTGGTGCGACTGGCAGCCGCAGGGCACCCGCATCACCCAGAACCTGCTGCACCACAACGAGCGCCCCGATTTCTGCGATTGGGCCGAAGGCGGCATGGAAAGCCAGGATCTGTTTGTGGAAGTCGGCCACGGCCCGACCCTGATCGATAACAACATCCTGATGAGCGAAGTGTCCCTGCGCATCGCCACCGAGGGCGTGGCCATGGTGCATAACCTGATGATGGGCACCCTCACCTTTGTGGGCGGCGGCACCGGCGACCGCTACACGCCCTATCACATCCGTCACCGCACCGAGGTGGCTGGCTTCATGACCATCCTCCACGGCGACGACCGCTTCTATAACAACATCTTCATCCAGAACCATCCCGCCGATGAACCCGTGAAGCGGGGCGGCCCCGCCGAAAACGAGCGTCTGGTCGGTACTTGGTGCTTCGACGAATACCCCACCTACGACGAGTGGATCAGCTGGTTCGATATGGACGTGGCTCGCCCCGACATGGGCAAGCTGGAAAAGTATCACCGCAGCCACCTGCCCGTGTGGATCGACAGCAACGTATACCTGAACGGCGCCAAGCCTTGGAAGCGTGAGCATTACAAGCTGGTGAACGATCAGGACAAGGCCTATGTGAACCTGATCGAAAAGGACGGCCGCTACACCATCGAAACCAACGTGTACGACCTGATCGCTGGTTTCCGCGGCGGCATCATCAACAGCGATATTCTGGGCTGCGCCTTTGAGCCGGAGCAGCGCTTTGAAAACAACGACGGCACCCCCATCACCTTCGACCGGGACTACAACGGCAACGCCCGCAGCGTAGCCACCCTGCCCGGCCCCTTCGCTACCGAGCAAGCCGCCAAGGAAGTGCTATGGTAAGCTGCCGGATCCTTTATAACAAATAGCATCCAAACAGGCACCGGCTATCGTTGCACATCTGCGCAACACAGCCGGTGCCTTTTCTCTTGCCCCATGCACGAGGGCACGGTTTGACAGGGCGGCAGCTGCTCCACTATAATGCTTGTATCGACTGGGGTCACCATTGCCAAACAGGAGGGTATCGATATGATATACAACGAAGTACACGGTAACCAGCTTTCTCTTCTGGGGTTCGGAGCCATGCGCCTGCCCACAGCTGCGGATGGCTCCATCCTGCAGGAGCAGGTGGAGACCATGGTGGACTATGCCATGGAACACGGCATTAACTATTTCGACACCGCTTACCCCTATCACGGGGGACATTCCGAGCCTTCGCTGCGCAAGGCGCTGGCAAAGTATCCCCGGGAGCGTTATTTTCTTGCCGACAAATACCCGGGGCACCAGATCGCATCCACCTACGACCCGGCAGCGGTTTTTGAAGACCAGCTTGCCAAATGCGGCGTGGAATACTTCGACTACTACCTTTTGCACAATGTATGCGAAAACTCGCTGGATACCTACCTTGACGAAAAATGGGGCATTATTCCGTATTTTTTGGAGCAGCGCAAGCTGGGGCGCATCCGGCATCTGGGCTTTTCCACCCATGGCGATGTGCCCATGATGGACAAATTTCTTGCCATGTACGGCAGCCAGATGGAGTTTTGCCAGATCCAGCTCAATTACGTAGACTGGACACTGCAAAAGGGCAAAGAAAAATGCGAATTGCTGGAGAAATACGGCATTCCCGTCTGGGTTATGGAACCGGTACGCGGCGGCAAGCTGGCTAACCTGCAAAAGGAAGCAGAAGAAGCCCTGAAAGCGTTCCGCCCGGAAGAATCCTGCGCCGCATGGGCTTTCCGCTGGCTGATGGACGTGCCCCAAGTGAAAATGATCTTGAGCGGCATGTCTAACATGGAGCAGCTGCAGGACAATGTAAGAACCTTTACCGAAAACAAGCCCCTTACCAGCGAAGAAAAGCAGCTGCTAAGCAAACTGGCGGAGGAAATGAAGCATTCTGTGCCCTGTACCGCCTGCCGCTATTGCGTGGAAGGCTGCCCCATGGGGCTGGATATTCCCGGTCTCATTCGCGCTGCCAACGATTTTGCCTATCACCCCAGTTTCAACGTATCCATGAGCATTGATGCCATGCCCGAAAACAAGCGCCCCTCTGCCTGCATCGGCTGCGGGGCCTGCACCGCCATCTGCCCCCAGAAGATCGATATTCCCGGCGTGCTGAAAAACTTTGCCCAGCAAATGACCCAGTACCCCACTTGGGCAGAGATCTGCCGCCAGCGGGAGGAAGCCCAAAAGGCTTTGAAGGGCTAAGGTTTGCTTCGAATGTGATCATTGAATAAAAGTAGAGGCGATACCCAACAAATGAACTGCACCCCATTTGTTAGACAGTATGGTATACTAGATAACAAGTGGGGTGTTTACTATGCCAAAAGGAGTGCCAAACAAAAGGTATACGCCAGAATTCAAAGAGCAGGTAATCCGCATAATGCAGGAAGAACATCTGAGTTACAGAGAAACCTGCCGGAGATTCGACGTAAATAGTTATGATCAAATCAAATCATGGGAACGAATCTATCTGGAAGAAGGACCGGAAGGATTTCAAATTGAACGACGAGGGCGTAAAAGTACCAGTCGTCCAAGAAAACTGTCAAAGGAAGTAGAAGAAGATCTGCTTGCAGAAGTACAGAGACTCCGCGCCGAGAACGAATACCTAAAAAAATTGCAAGCCTTGGTTTTGGAAGACGAGCGACGCCAGCACAAAAAACGCAGGTAGTTCAAGAACTAAGGCAAAAGCACGAACTAAAGATTCTTCTTTTAGTCGCTCAACTGCCACGTGCAACTTTCTACTATCATCTCAAACGGCTAAAAAGGCATGATAAGTATGAAACTGCCAAAGCAGAAATCATAGCAATTTACCATGAAAATAAAGGAAGATATGGATACCGCCGTATCACCATGGAGCTACAGAGCCGTAGATTTCACTTGAATCACAAGACGGTTCAGCGACTCATGAAAGAAATAGGCCTGGCCTGTCGTGTCAGAGTGAAAAAGTATCGTTCTTACAAGGGCGAAGTTGGAAAAGTTGCACCGAATCTACTCAAACGTGATTTCAGTACAACAGCACCGAATCAGAAATGGGTTACGGATGTGACAGAGTTTTCTCTCTTTGGTGAAAAGGTATATCTTTCTCCTATTCTGGATCTGCATTCAAGTGATCTGGTTAGCTACGTTATTTCGGATCGACCAGTGCTCTCCATGGTTCTGAATATGCTTGAAGGTGCTGCACGGCAGCTGCCCCTCGGGGCAGCTCCTATCCTACACTCTGACCAAGGCTGGCAGTACCAACACAAGCACTACCAGAAGAAACTCAGCGACTATGGCATTATCCAGAGTATGAGCCGAAAAGGAAACTGTCTGGATAATGCTGTGATTGAAAACTTCTTCGGTTTGCTCAAGAGCGAATTGCTTTATCTCCAAGAGTTTGAATCTATGGAACACTTCAAACGGGAACTCAACGAATATTTGGACTACTACAACAATCGCCGTATCAAAGCAAAGCTTAAGGGCTTGCCACCTGCTCTTCACAGACAACAAGCCCTTTCGGTTGCTTAGTTTATTCCTTTGATATCTTTGTCTAACTTTTTGGGGTCACTTCA
>JAZSRK010000025.1:0-3920 GCA_045538465.1 Candidatus Limiplasma sp.
GGCGATAGGAATCCCTTGCTACGCAAGGGTTCCGAAACCACCGGAAGGGTGAGTAAAACGAACCGAGGCGTGAGGACAGCCTGAAAGGCTCCGCAGCGCCGAAGCCCAAAGCCGATGTAATCGGATTTGGGCCGCAATACATGTCGCTGGTTTCGGATCTCAGTCGGAGGGTTGCGACCCTCCGACTCCACCCGGGGTTTCTCGACAGTCTGGTGCAGGGGCAGCGCCCCTGCATTTCGTCCCTCTTACAACACCAGCGTCAGCACGATGCCCAGTAGGATGAGCCCGTTGCCGATGAGTTTGCGGGGGGTAAGTTTTTCCTTGAGGATGAGCCAGCTGAGGAGCATGACGTAGAGGTAGCTGGCGGCTTCCATCAGGCTAGCCACGCTCAGGTCGAGGGTGCGCAGGGCGATAACGTTGAGCAGCATGCAGCCGAAAAACAGCGCGTAGGCGAGAATGACTTGCCAGTTCAGATAAAAGCGGATGCCGGTGTACTCGGTGTTATCGGCTGCCCGCTTGAGCAAGATCTGGCTCAAAGCGGCCAGAATGGGGGTGATGAGGTAGATGATAACGCCTTTATTCATGATCGGTCACCACGAGATACACTCCGCCGAGCACCAATAGGAGCCCAAGCGCCTTTCCAAGGGTGATGCCTTCGTGAAACAGCAGGATGCCAAACAGGCAAGTCCAGAGCGTGCAAAGGGCTTTGGATGCGTACGCCACATTGAGTGGCAGCTGTTTGAGCACAAATTGCCACAAAAGGCTGTAGACGACCAGCATCAAAAACTCCAATGCAAGGAACACCAGAAAGCCGGTGGTATCGCCGGCCTCCATGGCGTTGCCGCTCAGTTTGGCAAACACGCTGCAAGCGGAGTACATCAGCAGGGTAAAGAATAGCAGAAGCAGAGCACCTTTGCGGCGGGCGGGGGATGTGGAAGGGTGGGTCTGTTCCGTCACTGGGATCACCTCGGATGTGGGAGTGGGTAAAAAGGGGAAGTGAAAAAGCTTGTGGGAAGATGGTGCCCCAAGCAGCAGTAATGACCTTGCACGTTGCACTACACGAACGGTTTTTCATTGCACTGCGCGCCGGGAGGCCCGTTGCCGACTGGCGGTTACTTCAGTCAACAACTTCTCCAAAGCTTGACCTTCTGCACCGTATTACGGCGCAGAGAGCGGGCGCAGGGCCTCAGGCCTGCCGGGGGCGTTGGGGGCAGCGTCCCCAACCTTACGCAGTACGCCCAGCATCCAGCTGTCGCTGAGATTGCATTTCACGGGCGGCAAAAGGGTATAGGCGAAGGGACTGCTCTGGTGATCCACAAGGCCAAGCTGGTGAAAAGCGCAAAGGGCAGCCTCGGTCTGGGGCACGGTGAGCCCCGCATAGGCGGCTGCCTCGGCAGCAGTGCGGAAAACCACGGTGCGCAGCGCCTTGTATAGGCGGCGGCAAGCATCGTCTCCGGCATCCAAAACGGCACAGAGATCGGCCAAGGCTTGGGAGCGGGGCAGCACGTGGACGGTCGCGCCCGGCAATTGGCGCTTGAGCAGATCCACCTGTCCGGGGAACACTTCGCCGTCGGCCAGATAGACATCCCGCCAGTGCCCTTCGATGCATTCCCATCGGGGCTGATGCATCAGGGTGGCAAAGCAGCGGGGATCCGGCTGCCCGCGCTGGCACAGGATCAGGTCGGAACAGAGGCTGTACAGCTTAAGGGCGGTGTGGTTGCAATGGGTCAAGATCAGCAAACCACGCTTGCCTTCGGCGGCAACAGCGTTCAGTTCGTCAGCGGTGGTATCAGGCGTAAAGTAAGAATATTCGCCCTCGGCAGCGGTTTTTCCTGCCAGAAGGGCAAATCCGCTGGTAAGGTGCGAAAGCAGCGCTTCCTGCTGCCGGATGTCATCCGACTGGGATAGCTGCTCCAGCTGACTTTCCCGTACGGGACGGATAGCCTTTACCTGTGCCTGCAAGGAAGTTTCGCCCCGGAATTCGTTGATGTCCAGCGCAAAGACCGCATCCACGCGGTCGGGCATGCGGGCGGCAAGGCTGCCCATGGAAAAAGCGATGCCCGGCAGGATGCGCTGCTGCTGGCGCAAGCTCAGCTTCAGGTGTGCGCCCTCGTTACCCACGGCTCGGTGCTCGATGGGCATGGCATCCCGCACCAGCAAAAGCGGCGAGGGGTTTTCGCAGCCGAAAGGCGCCAGAAGGGTAAGCTGCTGGTGCAAGTCTCGGGTGCATTCCTCCAAGGTGACTTCCTCATCGTAAAGCTGGGCGGGCAGGAAGAGGCTCTCGTCGTACTTGGCGACAGCTGCTTGCAAACGCTGCCGGAAGGCTTCCTCGTTTTCGGCGGGCAGGGTAACGCCTGCGGCCTGCTCGTGACCGCCGTAGCGGGTAAGCAGGTCGTCGCATTCCTTGAGGCAATTGTGGATGTGGACCCCGGGCACGCTGCGCAGACTGCCGTGGAGCATGCCATCCTCCCGGGAGAGAACGCAAACCGGGCAGCTGTACTGGGTGCATAGCCGTCCCGCGGCCAGACCGATCACGCCGGCATGCCAGCCGTCACCGGTAACGATGAGGGCTTTTTCGGCAGCAAAATCGTGCCCTTCGGCGGCTTTTTTGGCAGCGTTGACCAAGCGGGTCTCTTCGTTTTTACGGTCGGTGTTCCAGTCATCCAGCTGGCTGGCAAGGCGCTGGGCTTTGGCGGTATCGGTGGTGAGCAGCAATTCCACCGCCATGTTGGCATCGCCCAGCCGCCCAGCGGCGTTGATGCGGGGCCCCAGCTGGTAGCCCAGCGTATCGGAGGTGACCGGGTTGGGGTTCCCCGCCACATCCAGCAGCGCCCGGATACCGGGGCGTTTGGCCGCGGCGATCACCGGCAACCCGCAGGAGACGATCACCCGGTTCTCGTCCCGCAGGGGCACGATGTCGGCTACCGTGGCAAGGGCAGCCAGATCCAGATATCGATGGCAGTTTTCCAGCCCCAGCAAAGCGGTAGCCAGCTTAAAAGCCACGCCAGCGCCGCACAGCCGGGGGAAGGGATAATCCCCCAAAAGGGGATTCATGGCTACATCGGCAGGGCTCATTTCCAGCCCCAGCCCGTGGTGGTCGGTCACGATCACCGTCATGCCAAGGCTTTGCGCCAGACGCACTTCCTCATGGTTGGTAATGCCAAGATCCACCGTCACCATCAGACGGTAGGTCGTTGCCAGCTCTCTGACGGCATCGCAATTGAGGCCGTAGCCCTCTGCCCGCAGGGGGGTGTGGGGCGCAGCATCGATGCCATACCGGCGCAATGCATCCGTCAGGATGGCGGCGGCGCAGATGCCGTCCACGTCGTAGTCGCCATATACCACGGTGGGTGTCTTGTCGGCCTTGGCCTGTGCCAGGATGCGCAGCGCGTCCTCCATGCCCTGCATCAGCATAGGGTCATGGAGCATGCTCAGATCGGGGTGCAGAAAGTTCTCTGCCTGTTGGGCAGTGCGTACGCCCCGAGCCTGCAGCAGGCGAGCGACAACCCCCTCGTATGGGGCGAGGGCGGTCAGGTCGGCAGGTTCGCCGGGGGTCTGGCGGGGAATGAAGCGCATCATGGGGATCACCTCGGGTGTGTTGGAATGGTAGGGGTATTATACCATTTCAGGGGCGGGCGGGGCAATGGGGGGATGGGACACCTTGCAACCCGGGCTGGGGTTGGGTGGGGGCATGCGGGTCAAGCCAACCAAAGGCTCCTTCACAAAGCGAGGGAGCTCAGACTGTCGAGAAACCCCGGGTGGAGTCGGAGGGTCGCAACCCTCCGACTGTGATCCGAAACCAGCGACATGTGCGGTGGTTTCGGAACCCTTGCGTAGCAAGGGATTCCTATCGCCGTTTCCCGCCCGGCGAGCCGTAGGCGAGTAGGCAAACGGTGCAAGCCTCGTCGAAAAAGTCGCCT
>JAZSRK010000101.1:0-6989 GCA_045538465.1 Candidatus Limiplasma sp.
AGGGTGAGTAAAACGAACCGAGGCGTGAGGACAGCCTGAAAGGCTCCGCAGCGCCGAAGCCCAAAGCCGATGTAATCGGATTTGGGCCGCAATACATGTCGCTGGTTTCGGATCACAGTCGGAGGGTTGCGACCCTCCAACACCTCCCAAGGTTTTTCGACAGTCTGGGGGTACGCATATACCCTCATTTCTATCATAGCACAAAACACCTGCTGCGACAACTGAAAAGCACATTTGGTTTTCCTTTGTTTCCCCGGGCATATCAATTGCATCAAAGGCGTTTCCATGCTATAATGAGCGCCGTTTACGCAACGCATTTTGTTCTGTGTACCAAGGAGGCTCACCATGCAGCTCATTCAAACCGACACCATCGCTCCCGAGGACTTTCTGCGTTTCCGCACCATCGTTGGCTGGACGCCGATCGCTATGGAGCAGATAGAGAACGGCTTACGCAACTCTGCCAAGATGATCTGCCTCAAGGACGGTGACACCGCCGTTGCCATGGCACGCCTTATTTGGGATGGCGGCTACCAAGCCCAGCTTTGCGATGTGATGGTGCTGCCTGAGTACCAGCGGCAAGGGCTGGGGCGGCTGATGGTGACCCACTTGGTAGACTGGCTTACCGCACAGCTCAAGCCCGGTTGGAGCATCAAGCTGAACCTGAGCGCTGCCCCTGACAAAGAACCCTTCTACGAAAAACTCGGTTTCCGCCGCCGCCCCTGCCCCAATGCCGGCAGCGGCATGGACAAATGGCTGCAGGGATGAGCAGGGGGGGCGCCCCCCTGCACCCCGGACTGCGCCCCTTCAAGGGGCGCAGGGCTTGGGCGTTTGCTTGGTTGTTGACTGAAGATACCGCCGTGGCTCAGCAGTAGGGGCCACGGCTCGCTTGGGCGGCTGGTGGCACCGGGGCGGGATTATGAGTGATTTGTTTTGAGCCGTGTTTGGGCTCTTTTTTTGTGGGTAGATTTAGCCGGGAGTCATCGAAAGGCGCTTATTTTGCACTTGACGGTAAGGCTCGGCGTTGGGTATCATAGGGGACAGAGGGTATCCGTTTTTTCTGCAACAATGTTAGAAAAGGCTGAACCATAAGCATCCGCAAACAACACATCACCCATACAAAAGGAGAAAGCGACTATGGCCAATCCCATTCTGCCCCTATGGGAATGCATTCCCGACGGCGAACCCCGGCTCTTTGGCGACCGGGTCTATCTCTACGGTTCCCACGACCGCTACGGCAGCACCGAGTTCTGCAACTACAAGCTCAAGGTTTGGAGCGCCTCCATCCACGACCTGAACCATTGGGTCTGTCACGGGCACAGCTTCCACACCCGCCCCGATACCGACCATCCCTCCTCCGTCCCCCACACCGACCACGAGCTCTACGCACCTGATGTGATCGAAAAGGACGGCAAATATTACCTTTATACCTACATCGTGGGCGCCAAAGGCTGCGTCAGCGTTTCCGACAAGCCCGAAGGCCCCTTCACCTTCCTTTCCACCTACGATTATGCCCCCGAGGATGGCGGCGATGACGGCATCTTCAACGATGTGGGCGTTTTGGTGGACGATGACGGCAAAGTATACTGCTACTATGGTTTCGAAGGTTCTCACATGAACCAGCTGGATCCCGAAAGCATGTACAAGGTCATTCCCGGCAGCCTCATCAGCCCTTTGATGGATGCCAGCGAGAACCAGCCCATTGAGCGCCGCTTCTACGAGGCATCCTCCCCCCGCAAGGTGGGCGACACCTACTACCTCATCTACTCTCCCCGCAAGGGCAGCCGTCTGGCCTATGCCACCTCCACTTCCCCCACCGGCCCCTTCACCTACCGGGGATACATCATCGACAACGGCGTGGATTACCCCGCCGGCAACAACCACGGCTCCATCTGCCAGATCAACGGTCAGTGGTACGTGTTCTACCACCGCATGACCAACAACTCCATCACCTCCCGCCGTGCCTGCGTGGAAAAGATCGAGATCCTGCCCGATGGCACCATCCCGCCCGTGGAGATGACCTCCCTTGGCTTTGAGGAATCCCTCAACCCCTACCAGCCCGTCAAAGCGGAGATCGCCTGTGTGCTCACCGGCGGCTGCTTCGTCAGCGAGCGGGATGTATTCCGCCGCGTGGTGGCGCAGGTGAACGACGGCTGCGTTTTGGGCTACAAGTATTTTGTCTTTGGCCTGGACACCTCCACCAAGACCATGGAGTTTGCCGTCAAAGTGATCGGCGCAGGCCGCTTCGGCAAGCTGCACGTGATGATCGACGCCCCCACTGAGGAAGCCGGCGGCAAGGAGATCGGCGTGGTGGACATCGGTTTGGGCGACGGCGTATACCGTGGCCGGGTGGAGAATGTCACCGGCCGCCATGCCCTCTACCTGCGTGCGGAGATGAACCGGGCCCGCAGCGACTGGATGAACGAGTTCTTCGCCGGGCGCATCATCTGCGATGTGGAGGAGTTTGTGTTCCTGAAGTAAGACAAACCACAAAAGAGTGGGGTGCAGGGGCATCATGTTCCGCAACCTCAGTCGGCGTACAGTCTACTGCCGTAGCCTGTACTTGCTTCGGTTGACGACTGCGGGTCGTTAACGCCTTCGGCGTTGTGCCCACCGGGCACGCACTTCCCTCCGTCTCCCTGCCGGGGCGTGGGGCAGAGCCCCACAAACCTCACGCCGCAGCGTTTTGAAGCGAGCATAGCGAGTGCCGCAGGCACAAGATATGCGACTTTTACCTGCTAGTAGGGATTTTCGACAGGCTAAGACGGACTCTGCTATCAAATGCAGAATCCGTCTTTTCTTTAATATTTGATATTTGTGATTATCGAAGCAAGATCCGCTCGTCGATCCTGCGCACCACACTATGGGTATACGCCGTGAAGTATTTGAGCCAGAAGCCGCTGCCAGCGGGGTTGATGCTTTCGAAATCCACCCCCAGGCGGGTATAGCCCTCCTGTTTCAGGGTGTTGATGACGCAATTGAGCAGTTGTTGATATACGCCTTTGCCCCTGTGTTCCGGCAGGCAATAGGCACCATTGATGTGGCGGTAATCCGCCCCGGCAGCTACAAAGGTCTCCCCTGTGGCACTGATCAGCAGATAGGCGCACACCGCATCCTGCTGCTTTGCCGCAAAGATGCGGCCTTCATCTCTTTGGGCAAACGCCAGAAAGCCTTCCAAACTGTCTGGGGTGCGGTTCATGAAGAAGGGGCTTTCGCAATAGTGTTGGTTCAGCGCCAGATCCAGCGGATAAACCGCCGCCCATTCCTCCCTTGGCAGTTCGGCGAAGGTATAGCCCACGCAGGGAGTCGCAGTCACAGGTTCCATGGGCCGGATGGCATCTATGCAGCGCATGCCGAAGCCCCAGCGAAAGAATTGCTGCTGGACGGCTGCCTCGTGGGCGGGCAGGCAGACGGCATGGGACACTGCGCCTGCCCTTACCCATTTGGCGGCCGCCGTCTGGTACATAGCAGCGTAAACCTTCGAGCGATCATCCCCTATGGCGGCATGGGCACCCATGGACGCAAACACGCCCGTGGCATCCGTAGCTCGAAAGGCATTGGCAAAGGGGCCTTCGCAGCACAGGAAGCCGATCATGCGCCCGTTCTCAAAGGCTACCACGCCCAGTCCGTTTTCTGCAAAGCGGGTCAGGTCGGGCATAGTGCAATGGGGTGGTAAGGCGTCCGCTTGCTTTTGCTGCTCATGGTAGGCAACCTGCGCAAGGGCTGCTGCCTCCGGGATGTGCTTTGTTTCAAAATTCAGTATATCCAATCATTTCTCTCCTTTTCTCTGCGGAGAGTCAACAGCTTGTCACCCTCCGTTTTTGTGTATGGGAATCGTCATTTCTCGTCATATCGCATCACACCTTTCATTGGTCTATCTTAAGGAATGAAGCTGGTTTTAGCGAATAGCGGTCGTGATTTTCCGTTCACAGCGGGTTATTCACTTGGGGCAGCTTTTTGCAGCGCCTTCAATTCCTCTGCGATCCATGTGGGAAAATAGAATGGCATCTTGTTCCCCGGCGCATCGTTTTCGCACACCTGCACCCCGGGCTTTTCATCCTGCGTATACACCACCGTCAGTCCTTTTTCCCCTTCCACGATGTGCCAGTGATAGTAACGATTTTCGTACATAAAATCGTAGCTATCAAAACAGGGGAAGCGCTCCCGGAAGTACAGCACCCTACGGCCGTACACATCTTGGTACACCGATATTTTGTATCCCTGATACTTGATCCCGTCTATTTCGCCAAGGCTGCTATTCTCCAGTTGGCGGATGTCCGTATAGTCCTTACCTGCTGCGGTGAACATGGCTGGCGCACTCCTTTCTTCTGTGAGGGTACGACCATCTTAGCACTGGAAGGAGCAGGATGCCAGCCTTATTTTCACCGCCAATGGAATTATTCGATCCGAGGCAGCTTTGCCACTGCCGCCGCCAGTTCCTCATCCGTGGGGATGTAGTCTGACATCTTGCCGTCGTGGAACTTTTCATAGGACATCATATCGAAATAACCGGTGCCGGTCAGGCCGAACAGGATGGTCTTTTTCTCGCCGGTTTCCTTGCAGCGCAAAGCTTCGTCGATCGCCACTTTGATGGCATGGGAGCTTTCCGGCGCAGGCAGGATGCCTTCCACCCGTGCAAACTGCTCCGCAGCGGCGAACACCTCCGTTTGCTTCACCGAGACCGCCTCCATCAGCCCATCGTCGTACAGCGTAGACAGAGTCGGGCTCATGCCGTGGTAGCGCAAGCCGCCTGCATGAATAGCCGAGGGCATAAAGCCACTGCCCAGCGTATACATCTTCGCCAGCGGGCACACCATGCCGGTATCGCAAAAATCATAGGCGTACACGCCCCGGGTCAGACTGGGGCAGGAAGCGGGCTCCACTGCGATAAAGCGGTAATCCGCCTCCCCACGGAGCTTCTCACCCATGAAGGGAGCGATCAGGCCGCCCAGATTGGAGCCGCCGCCAGCGCAGCCAATGATGATATCGGGCTTGACGCCATACTTCTCCATAGCCGCCTTGGTTTCCAGACCGATCACCGACTGGTGCAGCATCACCTGATTGAGCACGCTGCCCAGCACATAGCGGTAGCCCTCGGTATTCACGGCGGTCTCCACCGCCTCGGAGATAGCGCAGCCAAGACTGCCATTGGTGCCGGGATGTTCCGCCAGAATTTTGCGGCCTACTTCCGTTTCCATGGAGGGAGAGGGCGTGACGGACGCGCCGTAGGTGCGCATCACTTCCCGGCGATGGGGCTTCTGCTCGTAGCTGCACTTGACCATATACACCTTGCAGTCCAGCCCCAGATAGGCGCACGCCATGGACAGCGCCGTACCCCACTGGCCAGCGCCGGTTTCGGTGGTGACGCCCTTGAGGCCCTGCTTTTTGGCATAGTAGGCTTGGGCGATGGCAGAGTTCAGCTTGTGACTGCCGGAGGTGTTGTTGCCTTCGAACTTGTAGTAGATCTTGGCGGGGGTCTGGAGCTTCTTTTCCAGACAGTAGGCCCGCACCAGCGGCGCAGGGCGGTACATCTTGTAGAAATCCAGAATTTCCTGAGGGATGGGGTAGTAGGCGGTATCAGTATCCAGTTCCTGCTTCACCAGTTCCTCGCAGAACACGCCGGACAATTCCTGCGCCGTCATGGGCTCATGGGACTGGGGATTCAGCAGGGGCGCGGGCTTGTTTTTCATATCGGCGCGCAGGTTGTACCATGCCTTGGGCATCTCGTTTTCGTCCAGATAGATTTTGTAAGGGATCTGCTTGTTTGCCATGGTTCTGTCCTCCTCTGTTTTGGTTTGCTGAGAGGAAGGCAACAAAAAACCTGTCCCCTCAGACAATGGTTGTCTGCTGGGACAGGAGTACATTTCATCCTGCGGTGCCACCCGGCTTGACATGCCTTTTTTGCATGCCCACTTAACGCATACTGACATATGCTGACGGTTGATAACGGAGAGTCCAGCTCCGTCTCGCATACTCCGGCCCTGCCGTTTCTGTTCGCCCTCGGAAGTCCATTCAGCCTCGCGTTCTCCGCCGCAATTCCACTATCTGCGGCTCTCTGGGGGAGAAGAGGGGTGGCTTACTCACTCTTCCTCAACGGTTGCCTGCATCATACACCTTGCACTTTCGCATTGTCAAGCGGTAAATCTGATGTTTTTTGTCTGTATCTTTTTTTGCCGCTTTTCCCCAAAAATCCGGTCGGACCTCTTGCACATCCTATGGGGGTGTGCTATAATCAATCCGATTACGCACCTTTGTGGTTCGCATGCTTGTGCCGCCCGATGGCGGTGGCTGTGCGGTGTGGCCCAAGGGGTGGAAAAAACAAGGAGGATACCCAAAATGGCAGTTATCTCTATGAAGCAGCTCCTGGAAGCGGGCGTGCACTTCGGTCACCAGACCCGCCGCTGGAACCCCAAAATGGCTCAGTACATCTTTACCGAGCGCAACGGCATCTACATCATCGACCTGCAGAAGACCGTCCGCAAGGCCGACGAAGCCTACAACTTCGTGCGTGACCTGGCTATGGAAGGCAAGAGCATCCTGTTCGTCGGCACCAAGAAGCAGGCTCAGGAATCCATCGCTTCCGAGGCTCAGCGCTGCAACATGTACTACGTCAACAACCGCTGGCTGGGCGGCATGCTGACCAACTTCCGCACCATCCGCACCCGCGTGGAGCGCCTCAACCAGATCGACAAGATGGAAGCCGCCGGCCAGTTCGACGTGCTGCCCAAGAAGGAAGTTATCAAGCTGCAGCATGAGCGCGAAAAGCTGGAAGCCAACCTGGGCGGCATCCGTGAGATGAAGAAGCTCCCCGGCGCCCTGTTCGTGGTTGACCCCCGCAAGGTGCACATCGCCGTGGCCGAAGCCCGCGCCCTGAACATCCCGATCGTAGCTATCGTTGACACCAACTGCGATCCCGACGAGATCGACTACGTCATCCCCGGCAACGACGACGCTATCCGCGCCGTGAAGCTGATCGCCGGCAAGCTGGCCGA
>JAZSRK010000122.1:0-6141 GCA_045538465.1 Candidatus Limiplasma sp.
GCACATCCGCTGTTTCACAGTGACAGAGGTTTTCAATACACCAGTAAGGTATTTTACAACAAGCTTCAGGCAGCGAAGATGCGCCAGAGCATGTCCAGAGTTGGCAGGTGTATCGACAACGGCCCAATGGAAAGTTTCTGGGGTATGTTGAAATCTGAAATGTATTACCTGCACAGATTTACAGACAGAGGGGAACTGATCCGGGCAATCGATAGCTACATCCATTTCTACAACAATGGTCGATTCCAGAAGCGTTTACGCTGCATGACACCAATGGAATTCCCATCCTGCTGCGCAGCAGGATGGGAATTCCCTACCGATTGTTTTGTTTTTTTCTACTGTCTACTTGACAGGGGGCGCTTCAAAGCAAACTCATTGCGCTCGTTTTCATTGATCCAAAAGCGTGTCATTCGTCCAGATCGCTCAGGTCGTAGCACAGACGGTAGGCATAGCTCAGGTCGATGGAGCCGTTTTCGGTGTAGGCCTGGTTCAAGCTCAGGTAAATACGGGTATCCGGCAAGGTCCAGCTGGCAGAAAGGTTTCCATATTCCTGATAGGATTCCCGTGCGTATTCATCAAAGGGGTCGCTATCCGGCTGGCCGTATACGGCCGTCAGGTCTGCCACCGCGCTGCGGAAGGCGGCAATGCAGTTGCCATCGTAGGCAAGCGACAGGCTGATGTTATCCAGTCTGGGTTCCTTTTGACTATTGTTGCAAGTAACACCAAAACTGATAAAGCCAGTTTGGATACTGCCAATACCAAGGGGCACATCCTCCACAAAAACAGAGCCTGAGCCGTTGCCCTCGCCCCAATCCTCAACCATTGCGCCTTCGCCAACAGCCTTCGCTACCTCATCCAGCGTCATGCCAAAGGCTACTCCCATGGGCAGCTGTACAGCCGGGCTTTCTGCCAAACCAGTCATCGGCAGCGAAACCAGCGTGATCACCAGCAAAAAATACATAAATTTCCTCATTGATCATTTCCTCCTGCGCCGCCCTCAAAAGGACGGCATTTTGTATACCGTTCTTTTCGACCCAAAGGTGTACTTTCCCTCTCTGAGAGCGGAGATTGTTACATCTATTGGTACAGTAAATCGGTAGGATGGATGCACAAAAGCCCGTGTTCCGCTACAATAAGCAGGTCATGGTATGGCGATACCTCTTTAGGGACAGTATGCGCCCGAAAATAAAACTGCCATTCCGCCTGTACCTTGTGGTCGGACATTCGCTTCAGCAGGTTGGAACGCTCTGTGGAGGAACGCTTCCGTGTAACGAACCAAAATGAATGGCAACGGGCAGGCAGGAGCCGTGACAGCACAAATGAAACAGGGAGGGTATAGCATGATCAGCGTTGGTATGGACGTATCCAAGGGGAAAAGCATCATCTGCATCCGCACAGAAACCGAGATCCTTCACCAAGCCATTCAGGTAATGCATACGGAGGATGAGCTGGGGTTGCTGTGTGCAAAGCTCAAAGACATGGAACAGCTTCAGCCGGTTCGCATCGTCATGGAGGCCACAGGCATCTATCACCTGCCGGTACTGATGCACTTGCAGGAAGCGGGCTTGTTTGTGAGTGTTGTTAATCCGCTGGTAATGAAAAAATTTGCCGCCCAGAGCATTCGAAAAAACAAGAATGACAAACTGGATGCGGCAAAGATCGCAGCCTACGGCATTGAAAAATGGTATTCACTGGAAGACTTTTCGCCAGTGCAGCAGGTGTATGAGGAATTGCGCCTTCTGGGGCGGCAATACATGCATTACATCAGCCTGAAGATCAAATGCAAGCAAAACCTTTCCTGCCTGTTAGAGCGCACCATGCCAGGCATCGATACGCTCATCAGCGCCAGCCATTCCGGCCTGATCGGCAAGGATAAGCTTCTGGATTTTGTGGAGGAGTACTGGCATTACGAAAACATCACAGCCATGTCGGAAGAGGCCTTCGTACAGGATTACGCTCGTTGGGCGCGTCAGCACGGCTACCACCCAAGCGAAAGAAAGGCGCTGTGCATCTATCAAGTTGCTTGTGAGCGCATTGCCACGCTGCCGTCCACCCACCATAGCTGCCATTTTATGCTGCAGCAGGCGTTAAGCTCGCTGCGGTCCATCAGCCAAGCTGCACAGGATATTCTTCTGCAGATGCAGGCACTAGCGAAACCGCTGCCCGAATACCAAGTGGTTCGGGATATGGATGGCATTGGGGATGTGCTGGCCGTGCGCCTGATCGCCGAGATCGGCGACATTCGCCGTTTCCATTCAGCCAAAGCATTGGTGGCATATGCCGGTATCGATTCGCCGCAGTTCCAGTCAGGCCTGTTTGATGCCACCCGGCGCCATATCTCCAAACGAGGCTCCAGTCTTTTGCGCAAAACTGGTTATGAGGTGATGCAATCTCTAAAACGTTTGCGTTGTACACAAAGCCCAATATACCAGTACATGCTGAAAAAAGAGCAGGAAGGCAAGCACAAGAAAGTAGCGAAAATTGCCGGGCTCAACAAATTTTTGCATATCTATTACGCCAGAGTAATGCTGTGCTATCTGCAAGCAGAACAAAACCATTTACAGAAAACAGCTTCGTAATTTTACAGTTTTTGTATTTTCATGCGCAGAAACTGCGTGTTTTTGTGCTGAATGAAAATAAAAAAACAGTGCCCGCGCACTGTTTTATACTTGACTTTCCTTAGCAGGTTTTACACAAGCTAAGTAGTGTTTTCTTACGCTCTTAACAGAAATACAAAGACAGCGCAGGATGGGCAAATTACCGCATCCTGCGCTGCTTGTTTATTCCTCTTCCGATTCAAAACCCAACCGGATGGCATCCTCTTCTTCGAAAGTGAAAGTGGCTTGATCCATATGCCATTCTTGCAGAGCATCCGTTACAAGACACATAACGCCATCTTGCTCCAGACGGCACACTTCCTCGTGGTTGATGCGCACAATGGTGTTGCTGCCCGGGCGAATGTTGATCTCATAGCCGCTGTCCATCAGGTACAGATTCATCACGCCCGCCTTGGTGAACGTTTTCTGCTGAAGGATCTTTCCCCCTTGCAGCACCAGCACCGTAACGGCTTTCTCCTGTTCGGTCTCGATAGGCTCTGCTGCCAGATAATCCTCCAGCGGCCATGCGGCGCTCTGGGGATCTGGCAATGCGCCGGCCCCGCTTACCACCACAACTGAAATGTACTGCTCATTCAGCTGGGAGAGCAGCTCCACATACAGCTGGTAGTCGCCCTCCAGCGAAAGCAAGCCTGCCGCTTCATCGCCCAGATAGGCATAGGGATGTTCCTTCCACATGTCGTAGCGGGGATCGTCATCTTCCGAACGATCGGGCAAATCGTAGTTCATGGTCAGGTAGTCGCCCCAGAACCAGCTCAGCTTGTTGGCACCGTAATAGTTGGCATGCCCCCTGTCGCGGAAATCCTCCGTGGGCTCCAACGCAGCACCGTCCATCAGCTCTGTCATGGATACGAACGTAGCGCCCCGCTGGGTAAGGTACGCCGTTACTTCCTCTATCAGCTTGCGCTCTGCATTGTTGGTCATATAAGGGAAGAACGTATAGACGATCTCCAACCCTCGTTCCTCTGCTAAAGTGAGGATCGCATCCAGCTGTGCCCAGTACGGTTCGTACACATGGACGGCTTCCAGTTCCTCTGCCGATACATCCAGCCCCGGTTGATGGCGCTGTTCAAAGGCGAACTCATAGCCCAGATTCATCTTTTTCTTTTGCAGCGTTTTACCGGTCAGGTTGCGCCAGTTGTTGGTGAGCAGATTGCCATGCTGCAAATACGTAAGCGAGCTGTAGGGAAGTATGTTCTTATCCTGCATGGTATCCCGCAGGATCCACGGGTACTTCTGCCAAGCGGTGACCGGCATGGCATTTACCAGCCGCTGACGGGTAATGTAATATTTTTCATCCTTCTCTTCCTGACCGTCCTTTACCATATCCACTTCATACATGTAGGGGGCCAGAAAACCGAACAGATCCATCACGATCACTTTGGGCTGCTGATAGTGCAGCATCATTTCGAACGCTTGCAATGTGTTGCTGCCCATCAAACCAGAAGAAACGATGTTGCCGGCGGCAATGCCGTATTCATCCATCAGCAGCTGCGGAATGATGGCATTATATACGTGGGAACTGCCAAAAAAGACAACATCCACGCTGTTTTTTGGGTACATCTCGGGGTGGAACCAGTCGGTGGTATAGCCTTGCAGCACCCGGTTGAAGCACTGAATACCGCCCAGCACCACTGCCAAAACCAACAAGATCGCTACGATCCTCTTTAGATAAACCAGCATTCGTTTTCTCCTCCTTTCGCATCAGAACTGGAAGTAAATGAAGGCGGATGCATCCACGTTGGGCCCATACACGCCAAGGAGGAGAATGCTGAAAATGCCCAGCACATAAATGACCAGACGGAACCAGAACTGCTGTTTTACCAATTCCTCCCGAAGGTGATGCCCCTTCTCATGCAGCAGATCCACTACGAACAAGACCGCAATGCTGATGAGCAGCCACTGCATTTCCGTCCGCTTAACGCCCAGATACAAAAGGGTATCATCAAAGAGCACCCACGGATTCCAGCGCAGAAACATCTGCCGGAGGATGGCAAAGCCCTGCTGAGCACTTTCTGCCCGGAAAAACACCCATGTAATGCAAATAAGCACAAAGGTGATCAGCGTTTTGAGCAAGCGGGCGCTGAAAGTATGGCTGCTTTCCGGCTCCTTCCAGCCTTTGCTGGTCAAAAAAGCTTTTCCCTTGCTTACCAGTATGTTCTTCCATTCGCCCACGATCTGCATTGCACCGTTGAGACCGCCCCACAGCACATAACTCCAGTTGGCGCCATGCCACAAACCGCTTACCAGGAAAGTGACCAGCACATTGAACCATTTGCGAATGCGTCCGCAGCGGCTGCCGCCCATGGGGATGTACAAATAATCCCGGAACCAACTGCTCAGGCTGATGTGCCAGCGATGCCAGAAATCTGCCACCGAAGTGGCGAAATACGGCTGACGGAAGTTTTGGCAAAGGTCGAAGCCCAGCACCTGCGCCGCACCGATGGCAATGGCGGAATAGCCGCCGAAATCGCAATAGATCTGCACGGCAAACATAATGGTGGCAAAGGCGATGGTAAGCCCGGCATACCGCTCGAAGTTGCCGTATACCAGATTGACGATCACTGCGGCCCGGTCAGAGATGACCATCTTGAGAAAATAGCCCCAGAGCATCATCATAAGTCCCTTGCGGATGCGATCGTAATTCACACTGGTCGGGGTGCGCAGCTGGCGCAGCAGATTGCCGGAGCGCTCAATGGGGCCTGCCACCAGTTGGGGAAAGAAACTGACAAACAGCGCATAGCGAAAGAAATTGCGCTCCACCTCGATCTTGCCCCGGTACACATCCACCGTATAGCCCAACGCCTGAAAGGTGTAAAAACTGATGCCCACCGGCAGCAGGATGGAAAAACTGGGGCGGGTGAGCTGAATGCCGACCAAAGCCAGCAAAGCGCACAGGTTGTCTGCCAAAAAATCGAAGTACTTAAAAAAGCACAGAATGCCCAGATTGAGCACAAAACTGAGGGCGACCGCCAACTTCTTAAATGAAACCTTTGCAGGCTGCTCCTGCCCATGCCCTTGAAAGTGCCCGATCATAAGACCGCTCAGGTAGGTAACCACGGTAGAAGCCAGCATCAACAGCGCATACAGCGGCTCCCAGCACATATAGAAATAATAGCTGGCGACCAGCAGCCACACCCAGCGTATTTTCTTGGGCAGCAGGAAATAAACCAGTGTTACCACCGGAAAAAACAGCAGGAAGGTTCCCGAATTGAACAGCATATGTCTCAACCTTTCGCTTGCTTTGGTAGAATAAGCGAAGCACAAGGCATTGCAATGCCTTGTGCTCAGACTGTCGAAAAACCCCGGGAGGCATCGGAGGGTCGCAACCCTCCGATTCTAGTTCCGAAACCAGCGACATGTATTGCGGCCCAAATCCGATTATATCGGCTTTGGGCTTCGGCGCTGCGGAGCCTTTCAGGCTGTCCTCACGCCTCGGTTCGTTTTACTCATCCTTCCGGTGGTTTCGGAACCCTTGCGTAGCAAGGGATTCCTATCGCCGTTTGCCGCCCGGCGAGCCGTAGGC
>JAZSRK010000083.1:0-43507 GCA_045538465.1 Candidatus Limiplasma sp.
AGGACAGCCTGAAAGGCTCCGCAGCGCCGAAGCCCAAAGCCGATGTAATCGGATTTGGGCCGCAATACATGTCGCTGGTTTCGGATCACAGTCGGAGGGTTGCGACCCTCCGACTCCACCCGGGGTTTCTCGACAGTCTGACGACCGCCCAAGATGCACACTGCACTTGGACGGTCGTGATTTTTTGTTTTAGCCCAGATGACCCTCGTTGCTGGCTACCATGCCCCGCTCGGCATCCAACTTGACCACTGCGCCGCTCTTGAGGATATGGGTGGCGTTCTCTGCGCCGATGATGACGGGCAGGTTCAGGCTCATGCCTGCAATAGCACCGTGACCGTTGGGGTCGTTATCCTCCAAGATCAGGCCGCTGGCCTTGCGCACCAAAGGCAGCAGGGAATTATCTGTCTGCTTGACCACCAGAATATCGCCATCCTTGAAGGTCTTAAAGGCTTCGCTGGCGCTCTGGCACACACACAGGCTGCCGCAGCAGCTTTGCTCGGTAACACCGGTGCCGGTGACCAGAATATGACCTACCACGTGCACTTTCATCAGGTTGGTGGTACCGCTGATGCCCAGCGGCACACCGGCAGTCATGACCACCAGTTCGCCATCGTGGAGCAGACCGGCATCCTCACCGGCACGTACAGCCAACTCAAACAGATCATCCGTATTGTTGGCTTCCTCGATGACCAGCGGGGTAACGCCCCAACTGAGGCACAACTGGCGGCATACGGTCTCATCGGTGGTGCAGCAGATAATGGGGCAGCTGGGACGATACTTGGAGATCATCCGAGCAGTGCGGCCGCCCTTGGTGACTGTCAAAATGGCGGCAGCGCCCAAATCCTGCGCAGAGGTGACTGTGGCGTGGGAAATGGCGTTGGTCACGTCGGGGATCAGGTCGGCCTCCCTCTCCTTGAAGCGCTTTACATAGTTGATATCCGCTTCAGCGCTCATGGCAATGCGAGCCATGGTGCGCACCGCTTCCACCGGGTACATGCCAGCAGCGGTCTCGCCGGAGAGCATGATGGCGCTGGTGCCGTCATAGATGGCATTGGCAACGTCGGTAGCCTCAGCACGGGTGGGGCGGGGATTCTTCATCATGCTATCCAGCATCTGGGTGGCGGTGATGACCTGCTTGCCGCTGGAATAGGCCTTGTGGATCAGTGCCTTCTGAATGGGCGGCACCTGCTCCAGCGGGATCTCCACGCCCAGATCGCCACGGGCTACCATGATGCCATCCGCCACACGGATGATGTCATCGATGTTTTCTACGCCCTGCATGTTCTCGATCTTGGCGATGATGTTTACATTGGTGCGGCCAGCTTGAGAAAACAGCTTGCGCACATCCAGAATGTCATCGGCGGTACGGGTGAAGGAGGCAGCGATAAAATCTACGCCGTGCTCTACGCCAAAGAGAATATCCGCACGATCTTCGGGGCTGATGAAGGGCATGCTCAGCGCCACATCGGGCACGTTGACGCTCTTGCGGTTGGAGATAACGCCGTCGTTTTCCACAATGCAAGTGATCTCCGTGGCCGTCACGTTGCGCACGGTCATGCCCACCAAGCCATCATCCATCAAAATGGTGTTGCCCACCTTGATATCCCGGGGAAGTTCCGGGTAGGTGATGGAAGCACGCTCGTTATTGCCTACGATGCTCTTGGTGACCAGCGTAAAGGTCTGGCCTTTTTTCAGCTCCACTTTTCCATTTTCAAAGGTCTCCAAACGAATTTCCGGGCCCTTGGTATCCAGCATGATGGCAATGGGCTTGTTCAGCTCCTGGCTCATACGGCGCACCCGGTTGATATTCTCCATATGGTATTCATGGGAACCATGGGAGAAATTCAAACGGGCCACGTTCATGCCGGAGAGGATCAGCTCCCGGAGCACCTCGTCTTTTTCTGTAGAGGGGCCAAGCGTACAAACGATCTTTGTTTTCCGGAGGGTCATTAGACTCACTTCCTTGATTTGGTTGGAATGCTTTGCGGTATTCAGCCGCCGCAACCGGCTTCCAATTCCAATAAATAGCGTTTAGCCGCCAAGCCCCCTGCATACCCCGTTAATGAGCCATCCTTACCAATGACCCGGTGGCAGGGAATAAAAATCGGCAGCGGATTGCGATGGTTTGCCATACCAACGGCCCGAACCGCTTTGGGCTGACCAATGGCCTGCGCTTGCTGGGCATAGGTACGTGTTTCGCCATAGGGAATGGCGCACAGCGCCTGCCAGCAGCTTTGCTGAAAAACCGTTCCCCCGGGTGCCAGGGGCAGGCAAAACTGATGCAAAATGCCTTGAAAATATGCATTCAGCTGCTCTGCGGCTTCCCGCATCAAAGGCGAAAAAACCACTGGTCTCTCCACTGCCTCTGCCTTGCCAAAGTGCAAGCCGACCAAGTGGTCATCCTGCTCTATCAGCGTCAGCATTCCCAAAGGGCTGTGCAAATACCAAAGCGTTTCGCTCATTGGGGCAGAGTTTCGCACATGGCTGCACGCTGCTTGTTAAGACCAGCATACAACAGCCAAGCGGCTGCGGAGACCAGCAAAGCCAGCACCGTCATCATCAAATAGAAGTGTCCGGTGGTCATTTCGCCGGTGGGCAGTCTGCCATCCAAAGCAAACTCCAACAATACCACGCCTGCTACCAGCACAAGGATCATCACCCAGCCAAAAATGCATCTGCCGTTTCCCTTACCGGTGATCTTGCGATAACGGCCCGCCAGCAGGATGATCGCAGCGATCGCCAAGAGCGCTGCCGTCACCTGACCGATCCGCAGGAAAATGATCTGCATATGCCCGTCATCCCGCAAGCTTTCGAGCACCACCATAGCTGCACCGTACAGTGCCAGCGACAGCCATGCGGTCTCGCCGCTGCGATATGCGGGACGCTTCACAGCACGCAAGTAAACCACCAACATCGCCACAGCGATCACCAGCGAAACGATGCCTTGGTACAGGTACACTAGCATGCGGTATTCCACATTCACGCCCATACGCTCGCACAGGAACAGCCAAGGCAAAGCGCTGGTCACCGCGCCTTCTTCCACGATCTTGCCAATGCCAAGCCCGGTATCCTGCTGGCCAAGGTACAGGGCGCAAAACAGGAAACCCGCAGGTACAAACAGCACGTCCAGCAGCTTGGCTGCTTTTTCCTTGGTGATGGCTGCTGTTACCGGCACAGCCAGCAAAAGACCGATCACCAGCCCAGACAGGGACAGGCCGCCATCAAAGAAACGCAAGGTGAGCCACAGGTTTTCGTAGGCATCAATGAAATCGGACAGATTGACGAGGCAGTACAAAAGGCGGGCAAAAACAACGCCCAGCACCGTGCCCGCCAAGGTGAGCACGCATACAGAGGTAGGCTGTACACCGTTCTTTTTAGCAAGCAACAGCATTGCTGCAAACAGCACCAGCATACCTACAGCAGCAAACAAGCCTAGCCGATAGCCGGTAAGACCTAACACTTCAAAGGATGCTTCCATGATCATTCACCATCCGTAGCGGTCGCAAAATAGATGATGTCCAGCACTTTGCGCTCATCCGCCTGCTTTTCGTTGACGATCTCGCCGTTGAAAACCAGCGTTGCGCTGTTGCCGCCATCCAGATTGTAGGCCTGCTCGCAGCCCAGCTCGTACATGATATCGGCAAATTCTGCAATGGTCACACCGGCAGTATTATCCTCACGGCCGTTTACCACCACAAGGCAGTAGGTAAGCGTATCCAGCTGACCAATACCGGCACGAGGCTCTTTGTAGGTGCCATGCTCCCACAGATTATCGCGCATTTCCACCTTCTGACCATCCACCACCAGACCGGGACCAAAAGCAAAGCCGTTGATCAACTCGTGCTCAGCCTTGAATTCCTTCATGGCTTGCTTCTGACCATCCTGGCCGTTTGGAATGATGTGGAAGTCGCCCAATTCATCGATCCAGAGCAGATCCATGGTCTTGCTGGGCTTTTCGCGGCCGTCTTCCCCCATACGGGTAATGTAGCCGGTAGCAACCATGCTGTAGAAATCGCCGTTCATGGCTACGACCGCATTGTAGTTGGAGGCGATCGCAGTGGTAAAATTGGTACGCTCGGAGCTGAGCTTGTTACCGGCAATAGCGGTGCGCAGCTGAGAAGGCGTAGCCACCTTGATATAGGCGATGTAAACATCGCTGTCGTACATGCGGCGATGCTCGATCTCAACGATGATGCTCTCATCCCGGTAGCCGTTTTCGGTAAACTTGGCTTCGATAGGCGCATTACCGGGTACGCCCAGCTCGATGGGCAGAGGATCGATGCCGGAGGAGGGCAGGATATCGCTGAACACCGCGCTGGCGATAACGGCGATCGGTTCGTACTTTGCACCGTACTCCACGCTGTCTTCTTCGCCGTCTTCTTGCATCAACAATTCATCGTAGTAGTCTTCTGCCGCCTCGGTAACAGCGCCGGAGGGCAGGAGAAAGATCATAGAAAGTGCCATGAGCAAAACCAGAACTACCAGAATAGGAAGGCTGCCTTTACGCATTGTTGGGTTTCATTCCTTTCCACTTTGATGACGAAATATGCATATTCCGTCAATATTAGTATACTATAGCTGGCAGCACTTCGCAAGACGAACAGATGTAAAGTATTTGGTTGCCAAAAAGACCGGATGAGATGTATAATAAGTTGAATAGAACCTTACAGACCGACAACCCCATATTTTTAGGTTTTAGGAGGAATGGATATGCGTGAAATGAGTTTGTTGTTCCCCGGCGGCGTAAGCAAGGCCCTCACCCTTAGCTATGATGACGGTGTGGAGCAGGATATTCGTCTGATAGAGATCATGAACCGCTATGGTCTGAAAGGCACCTTTAACCTGAGCGGCGGCCTCTTTGCCCCGGAAGGCACTGTCTACCCCGAGGGACAGATCCATCGCCGCATGAGCAAACAGGCTTGCTACGATCTGTACGCCAATTGCGGGCAGGAGATCGCACTGCATGCATACACCCACCCCGATCTGACGTTGCTGAGCCCCGGCAATGCAGCCTACCAGATCGTAAAAGACAGAGAAGCGTTGGAGGATATGTTCGGGCGTATCGTGCGTGGCATGGCCTACCCCTACGGCAGCAACAGCGACGCTACTGCAGAACTGCTCAAAAACTGCGGTGTAGCTTATTGCCGCACGGTGGAAGCCACCTGCCGTTTCGATATTCCCACCAACTGGCTGCGTATGCCCAGCACCTGCCACCACGACCATCCCCGCCTGATGGAGCTGGCAGAAGAATTTCTCCAAAAGCCCAATTTCAGCTGGTCCCGCCCCAAGCTGTTCTATCTGTGGGGACACAGCTACGAATTTGAAGCAAACAACAACTGGCACGTTATCGAAGATTTCGCTGCCCGGGTCAGCGGGCAGGAAGATGTATGGTATGCCACCAACATCGCCATCTGCGATTATGTAAACGCATGGAAGCGCATGGTGACCAGCGCAGATGGCAAGCGGATCTTCAACCCCAACAGCTGCGCCCTGTGGCTGTGGGCAGACGGCAAGACCTACATGGTGGATGCCGGCTGCGAGATCGTGCTGGATTAACGGATCGTTTACACCAGAAGCCGTTCTTTCCTTGTGTTTTACGGCGTTTTCTGTTATGCTATTCGTGGCAGTGATCGCTGCCCAAGGAGGAACCATGCGACTACAAAAATATCTGGCATCCTGCGGCGTTGCATCCCGCCGGGCATCTGAAAAACTGATCGCCGAAGGGCGCGTCAGCGTGGATGGCATAGTGATCACGGAAATGGGCACACAGGTAGAAGAAGGACAGTGTGTGCTGGTGGATGGAAAACCCGTGCAGCCGGAAGCCCAGAAGCATTATCTGATGTACCATAAACCCGCCGGCGAAGTGACCACCGCCCACGACCCGGAAGGCCGGGCGACGGTGCTGGATCGTTTCCGGGATTATCCCGTGCGCCTCTACCCCGTTGGCCGTTTGGATTACGACAGCGAAGGGCTGCTCTTGCTGACCAACGACGGCGATTTGACCGAACGAATGCTGCACCCTTCCCGGGAAGTAGAGAAGGTATATCTGGCACGGGTAAGCAACGAAGTGACCAACGAGGAAGCCCGCCGCTTGGAAAGAGGCGTTATGGTGGACGGACGTATGACCGCCCGTGCCAAGGCGAAGATCCTCAGCAGGCAAAACTTATTTACCGATATGCTCATTACCATTCACGAAGGCCGTAACCGTCAAGTGCGTAAGATGGTGGAACAGATCGGGCATCAGGTCGTGCTGCTTCGGCGCATCCGCTTCGGTCCCCTCAAATTGGGCGACCTGCCCCGGGGCCTGTGGCGCCCGCTGACGGCAGAAGAGCTGGAACAGCTTTCTCAATTGTAAATAATGCCCCATAAGCATTCTTATAACACTTAGGAGGTACAAACATATGGCAACTTGCGGTTTTCTCAAAAACTTGTTGAGCCTTCTGCTGGGCGGCTCCAGCACTGGTCATAACGCTTCCGTTTCCAATGGCGTTGAAGACTTGCTGGAAGATATTCTCGGCGGCGATGTAAATTCCGGCTCATTGGGCGGTCTGATGGACAACTTGGGCGATACGGTATCCGACATTACAGGCTTTGGTGCAGTCAATACCGAAGCCAGCGATACCGCACAGCTGAACAGCAAAGAAAAGACCTCTGCTTCCGGAAAGAAGCCCCGGGGCGAAGGCTACGATTTTGCAGATGACAGAGAACCGGTCGTGGGCGGCTCTGCTTCCAGCCTGTTTGGCGGCAAGACCGGCAGCGTTCCCGGCTCCTCTGTAAAGGACAAAGCGCTTGCTGCCAAGGAGCGTGCCCGCGAAAAGGCTCAGGGCGGCTCCGCTTCCAGCCTGTTTGGCGGCAAGACCGGCAGCGTTCCCGGCTCCTCTGTAAAGGACAAGGCGCTTGCTGCCAAGGAACGCGCCCGCGAAAAAGCTCAGGGCGGCTCTGCCTCCAGCCTGTTTGGCGGTAAGACCGGCAGCGTTCCCGGCTCCTCCGTAAAGGACAAGGCGCTTGCTGCCAAGGAACGTGCCCGTGAAAAGGCTCAGGGCGGCTCCGCTTCCAGCCCGCTGGGCGGCAAGACCGGCTCTCCCGCCGGTTCCTCCGTAAAGCTCAAGGCCATGGAAGCCCGTAGAAGAGCCAAAGAAAAGAGCGGTCTGTAATGATAACTGCGCATGATTGCTGGCAGGAACAGCGTGAGGCCTTAGGCAAAGAACTGGCCCGGCAACAGGATGCAAGCGGCGTGATCTATGCTTGCCGCCATGCACTTCTGCAAACGGAACAAAACGTTCTAGCTGCACAAAGCGACGATATTCTGCGGCAACAGCTGGGCGTATTGTTTGCTTTGCTCAAAAACAGCATCTCCCTGCTGAATGTACCCGTTTCCAGCACCGCTTGGACTGCTGTTTCCCGTAAGAAGGAAAAACACGCAAACCGTGGTCTGCCCTTCCTGCTGTCAGCGGGACTGATACTGCTGGCCGCAGGGTTGTGGCATTACGCCAAGGGAGATCTGCTGGGATGGGTGCTGCCGGCGGCGGCTCTTGTGCTTGCCGTCATAGGTCTTCTCATGAACCGCAAGGCAAAACCGCTGCAAGAAGCACAACAGGATGCCTCCATGCGGATCACCCATTCCATCGATCCCGAAGCGCTGCTATGTGCCATTGACGCCCAGATCTTAATGATCGACCGCTGCACCAACGATTTTACCTACCTGAACCAAGCGCTCAGAACACCGGTAGGCGGCGTTGGGATGCAAAATCTGGAGGCTGTTTCCGAGCTGTTGGAGGTTATCTACTCCTACGAGGACGACTTGCGGGAACAGGCACAAAGCGCTGTGGAACAATTGCTAAGCGATATGGGACTGAGCACGGAGGACTATTCTCCGGATAACCAGAAACTGTTTAACCAGCTGCCATCCAAGAATAGCACCCGTACCCTATGCCCTGCCATTCTCTCGGCAGAGGATCATCGTTTGCTGCGCCGCGGTACTGCTGCAGTGCAACAAACAGCAGCCTGAGGAGGCACTATGCGTTACATTGGTTTTGATATCGGCGACGGCGAAAGCGCTGTCGCCTCTTTTGAACAAGGCTCCGGCATTGAGCCCGTCATCCTGCCTGTTACGGGGTGCGGCAGCGTATTAAGCGCTGTGGGGCGCATCGGGAATGAGATCGTCATCGGTGAGCGTGCGTATACCGACGAGCTGGCCGATGGGCTTAGTGTGCGCTTCAAAAGCCGCTTTACCTACGATACCGCCGTAAATAGCGATATCATCAGCTTTGTAAAAGGCGTATTGAAGGATCTTCGGCAGAATAACTTGCTCAGGCCCGATGACCACTTTGTGATCGGCTGCCCGGCAGGCTGGAGCAGTGCCGCCCGAAGCCGCTACCTTGAGTTGATGGTAAATGCCGGTATACCGAACCCGCAGGTGATCTCCGAATCCCGTGCAGCTTTTCTGTATGCCAAGTATGCCAAAACCGTAGCGCTGAATGTGGATATTCTCAACGAAAGCGCCTTGGTGATCGACATCGGCTCCTCCACGCTGGATTTTGCCTACATTGTGGATGGCCGCGAGACCGGCGTTGGCACCTTTGGCGAGATCGCGCTGGGCGGCGGCCTGCTGGATGCCGAGTTTTTGCGCCTTGCGGTAGAACAAAGCCGAGACAAGGAAGCGATCAAGCAAGTTTTTCAGGAAAGCAAGAGCTGGTACAGCTTTTGCGAGCTGGAGGCCCGCCGCATCAAAGAAGTCTATTACAGCAAACTCGTCAACGATCCCACAGCGAGCATCAAAAAGCAGCTGCGCATCTGCTACGACGGGGTACAGAAACTTACCCTGCAGCTGGATGCTGCGCAGGCGCAAGCGATCACCCATCGCCCCTTAGCTGTTCTGGGCGGGCGTTCCTTTGTGCAGGCGGTAAACGATGCACTGGACAACGCTGCCCGCCTGACTGCCGACCGACCGCCCAGGCTCTTGCTGCTCACAGGCGGCGCATCTAGGATGCCGTTTTTCCGTCAGGCCTGCAAAGATGCTTTCCCCGATGCAGTGGTGGTCTGCTGCCCCGAGCCGGAGTATTCCATTGCCAAAGGTCTTGCCTATGCCGGATGGGTGGATGATAACCTGCGTGCATTTCGCCAAGCCATTGAGCAAGAGATCACTGAGCAGCGCATCAGCGATGTCGTACACGACGCGATGCCCGACCTGTTGCCGGGCGTGGCGGATGCGCTTGTGGATCTTTTGATGGACGAAGCCGCCTTGCCTATATACCGGGACTGGCGCAGCGCCAGAATACTTACTTTACAGGAAATGAACCAGCGGATGCAGAAACGCATGGCTGACGTGCTGTCTTCCCCCATGACGGAAGAAGCACTGGCCCCGGTCATTCACCAATGGCTGTGCAAGCTGTCACCCAGCCTGCAACGAATGATTGACCCCATCTGCGACCGCTACGAAGTGCCGCGCAAAGAGATGCAGTTGAATTTGACTGCCAGCGGTGCTGGTCAGCTTGCCTTCTCTGCTAAAGAAATGATGCGTCTCCCCTTTATTGGCACCATATTGGGCTTGATCGTGAGCGTCGTTATCGGTCTGCTTTGCGGTGGCGGCGGCCTTGCGCTCATCGCTACGGGTCCGCTGGGCTTTTTGGCAGGCGCTGTTATTGGTGTTATCGTGTCTCTGTTTGGCTGGAACATGCTTTCCGATGCACTGATGAAGGCCAACCTGCCCATGCTCACCCGGCGCATGACCAGCGAAAAGAAGCTCTCCGGCGATGCCACCCGCCAAAAGCTGCGGGAGTCCCTCACCAAGGAGCTGTCTGATGAAAACGGCCAGTTTATACAGCAGGTGACCAGCGGCTTTTCCATCTCCTTCCGCAAATATCTGAAGGAGATCGCACAGGCCGCCGAGATCCCTATTGAATAAAACTGCTGTCGAAAGGAGCACTCCACTTGATGAAACGCCTACTTTGCGTACTGCTTTGCCTGATGCTGCTTGGCTGTTTAATGAGCATGGCACAAGCGGAGCGCTACACCGCCACTTTTCTGGATGTATTCGATACTGCATCCAATCTGGTCATTTATTCCGACCAGCAGGAGGAAGCTAATCGTATTGCGCAGCTGGTGCATACCGAGCTGCTGCGTTACCATAAGCTTTACGACCAATACAATGATTGGCCCGATGTGGTCGGCGTTTATGAGCTGAACCTGTATGCCGGCAGCAAACCTGTGCAGGTAGAACCGGAACTGTTCGATCTGCTGGTATATGCCAAAGAAATGTACGAACTCACCGATGGCAAAATGAACATTGCCATGGGCAGTGTGCTGCGGCTGTGGCACACCGCGCGGGAGGACGGGCTCGCCTACCCCGAAACTGCCGCCCTGCCAGATATGCAAGCTTTGCAAGAGGCCTCGTCGCATACCGATTTGAGCATGCTGGTGCTGGATGAAGAAAACCAAACCGTTTTCTTCGCCGACCCTGACTTGAAGCTGGATCTAGGGGCCATCGCCAAGGGGTATGCCGTGGAGCAAGTGGCTCTGCTTTTGGAAGCGGAAGGGGTTCAGGGCGTGCTGTTGTCCATCGGCGGCAATGTGCGTTCCATCGGCCCTCGACCCGACGGCAGTGCATTCCCTGTAGGCATCCAAAACCCCGACCTAAAGGCAGAACAGCAGCACATTGCCATCGTTACGCTTTCGGATGCTTCTTTGGTCACCAGCGGCAGCTACCAGCGCTTTTACACCGTAGCCGGTAAGCAATACCATCACATCATCGACCCGACCACCCTGATGCCAGCTGAACATGTATGGGCAGTTTCCGTCATTACAAGGCACAGCGGTTTGGCTGATGCCCTCTCTACCGCTTTGTTCAATCTTCCCATAGAGGAAGGACGGCTGCTGATCGAATCTCTGACGGATACAGAGGCTCTATGGGTGCAGCACGACGGCAGCATTCTCATGACCGATGGTATGCAGCAGCATTTATATTGACAAGTTAAAAACGCCTTGTTGCAAGGAGCCATACAACTGGCTTGCAACAAGGCGTTTTTTCTGATGCTTACAGTGCTTCCATTTCTTTTTGAATGCTTTCCTCGCAGGAGCGCATGGCCATAATGGTCTTTTCAAACAGGTCAGGCAATTCCCAGCCCAGCCGCTCTGCACCCTGCGTGATCACATCACGGGAGCAGCCTGCGGCAAACTTCTTGTCTTTGAATTTCTTCTTGATGCTGGAAACCTCCATGTCCATCACGCTTTTGCTGGGGCGCATCAAAGCGGCAGCACCGATGAGACCCGTCAGCTCGTCAATGGCGAAAAGGATCTTTTCCATCTCATGCTCCGGCTCCACATCGCTGCAAAGGCCATAGGCATGAGAGCAGATGGCATGGATCATATCCTCCCCTACGCCCGCTTCACGCAACAGCTCAGGGGCTTTCTGGCAATGTTCCTCGGGCCAGTTTTCAAAATCGATATCATGCAAAAGACCAACGATGGACCAAAAATCGGCATCCTCGCCATAGCCCTGTTCGTTGGCGTACCAGCGCATGGTGCCCTCCAAGGTGAGGGCGTGCTGAATATGGAAGGCTTCCTGATTGTACTTTTTGAGCAGCTCCAAAGCCTGCTCTCGGGTCAGATTGCTTTGCATGGGAAAATGTACTCCTCTCCTGTGGTTTGTAGCAATATCATAGCACTTGTATGGAGCGGTGGCAAGACCGTGGTGAGTGAGATTTTTGCATAACAAAAGCAACTCGCCGATGCGAGCTGCTTTTGCTATGCCATTACGGCTGCTTACCGATGTAGGCCAGAATGCCGCCATCCACATACAGGATGTGACCATTGACGAAATTGGAGGCGTCGGAAGCTAAGAACACAGCCGGGCCTACCAGATCCTCCGTTTTGCCCCAGCGGGCAGCGGGGGTCTTGGAGATGATGAACTGGTCGAAGGGATGACGGCTGCCGTCTGCTTGGCGTTCCCGCAGAGGCGCGGTCTGAGGCGTTTCGATGTAGCCGGGGCCAATGCCGTTGCACTGAATGTTCTGCTCGCCATACTCGGAGCAGATGTTGCGGGTGAGCATCTTGAGACCGCCCTTGGCAGCGGCGTAAGCGCTGACCGTCTCCCGGCCCAATTCGGACATCATGGAACAGATGTTGATGATCTTGCCATGACCCTTCTTGACCATGGAAGGAATGCAGGCTTTGGACACGATAAAGGGGGCGTTCAGATCAACATCGATCACCTTGCGGAAATCTTCTGCGCTCATCTCGCACATGGGAATACGCTTGATAATGCCGGCATTGTTGACCAAAATATCAATGATGCCTACTTCCTGCTCAATGGTTGCAACCATGTTTTGCACTGCGGCTTCATCGGTAACATCGCATACATAGCCACGGGCCTTGATGCCTTTTTCGGCATAGGCGCTGAGACCGCGGTTTACCAATTCTTCGTTGATGTCGTTAAAAACGACCGCAGCACCAGCTTCTGCCAAACCGCAAGCAATGGCAAAACCAATGCCGTAGCTGCCGCCGGTAACGAGAGCGATCTTGCCCTCCAAAGAAAACATATTCATGTTTGGTTTTCCTCCAACAGTACAGGTTATGCCGAGTTTAGCGCTGCACACGGCCGCTGCCGCTGCCCTTCATGAGGCTTTCTACCTCAGAAACGCTGACGCGGTTGTAATCGCCGGGGATGGTATGCTTGAGGCAGCTGGCTGCCACGGCATATTCCAGCGCGGTCTGTTCGTCGTCGTAGTTGTTCAAACCGTAGATCAGGCCAGCGCCAAAGCTGTCGCCGCCGCCTACGCGGTCTACGATATCGGTGATGCGGTACTTGCGGGAGAGGAAGAAATCCTTGCCGTTGTAGAGGCAGGCGCTCCAATCGTTGTGGTTGGCGCTCTTGCTTTCACGCAGGGTGATGGCAACGCGCTTGATGTTGGGATAGGTATCCATTGCCAACTTGGCGATCGCCTTGTACTGCTCAATGTTCAACTCGCCGTCTTCCACAGCACCGGCGCTTTCGGCCTTGAGCAGCAGAGACTTCTGGAAGTCCTCTTCGTTGGCGATAACGGTATCCACATACTTGACCAACTCGGTCATTACCTGATCGGCGGTCTTGCCGTACTTCCACAAATTCTTGCGGTAGTTCAGGTCGCAGCTCACATGCAGACCCATTTCCTTGGCGGTCTTGGCAGCTTCCAAGCTCAGCTCAGCAGCGCCTTCGCTGATGGCGGGGGTAATACCGGTCACATGGAACCAAGAAGCGCCTTCAAAGGCCTTCTTCCAGTCGATATCGCCGGGCTTGGCTTCGCAGATGGCGGAACCGGCACGGTCGTAGATGACTTTGCTGGGGCGCTGCACAGCACCGGTCTCCAAGTAATAGATGCCCATACGGCCTTCCTTGCGCACGATGTTGCTCACATCCACGCCAAAGCCGCGCAGTTCGCGCATGCAGGCTGTACCGATGTCGTTGGTGGGCAGCACGGTAACAAAAGCGGTATCCATACCGTAGTTTGCCAGAGAAACGCTTACATTGGCCTCGCCACCGCCAAAGGTGGCTTCAAGGGTAGGAGACTGGAAGAAACGCTCGTAGGCAGGGCTCTTGAGGCGCAGCATGATTTCGCCGAAGGTAACAACTTTCTTGCTCATGGTGTTGGTGCTCCTTTTCAAATGATCGTGGTTTAGAACTGAAAGTTACTTTTGCAACAGATGGAAGGCAAAACCGGCGATATCTTCCTTGAGGTAGATGGCGCGGAGCTTGCCGTCCTTCATGATGGCGCTGTCATCATCAAAGACGAAGCCGCGGCGTTCCAGATGCCAGCGTGCACGCTTGATATTGTTGCAAGCGATGGCAATATGACCATTCTTGCCATAGAAAGGGATCTTCATCAGTTCGAATGCATCGTCTACAAATACAGCGTTGGTACGGTCATCCAGCGGCCAACCCAGCAGCTTGGCCAGCTTAGCAGCTTCGTTGCGGGCGGTTTCGGGGTCGCCGGTGTTCATGCCCACATGGCGAAGTTCCAAGCCCAGCATGGTGTTAACAGCGGTGCGGGTCAAGTCTTCGATGCGCTTCCAATCCTTGTTGGCAACGGCATCGGCGGGAACCATCCAGCTGCCGCCGCAGGCAACGATCTTGTTGAAAGCCAGATATTCGTTGATGTTCTTTTCGTTGATGCCGCCAGTGGGCAGGAAGGTGACTGCACCATAGGGAGCCGCCATGGCCTTGATGAGGGGCAAACCGCCCAGTGCTTCGGCTGGGAAGAACTTGACCGTCTTGAGTCCTTCTTCCAGCGCTACTTCAATATCGCTGGGGTTGGCGCAGCCGGGCACGATGGCAACGCCCTTTTCACGGCAGTAACGCACGATATCACGATTGAGACCGGGAGAAACAATGTAGGTAGCACCGGCAGCTACAGCCCGATCCACCTGATCCCGAGTCAGCACGGTGCCTGCACCCAGAATGACCTCGGGCAGTTCCTCGTGCACGCGGCGAATAGCTTCCTCAGCTGCATCGGAGCGGAAGGTGATCTCGGCAACAGGCAGACCGCCGTCGCACAGTGCTTTGCAAAGAGGTACTGCATCTGCAGCATCCTCCACCTTGATAACAGGAACAATACCAGCCAAAGAGAGTTTTTCGATCATGTCCATGGTTCTTCCGTCCTTTCGTATCCATTGATGGAGTTTCGTTTTTACATTACTACAGTGTTACACCCGTTTTAAAGATCGCCATATCGTGGTAGCCGCTTGTTTCGCTAAGCACCAGCTCGCCCGATGCAATGGCCAGTACCTTATCCATCAAAGCCTGTGCCAGCTGGGGCATTTCTTCGCCCGAAAGCAATGTACCGGTGTTAAAATCGATCCAGTTGCTCTTCTTTTGGGCAAGCGGCGTATTGGAAGAGATCTTTACCGTGGGCACCGGGCAGGCAAAGGGCGTACCTCTGCCAGTTGAAAACAGCACGATCTGTGCACCGGCGGCAGCCAACGCAGTGGCGGCTACCAAGTCGTTACCGGGCGCAGAAAGCAGGTTAAGACCCTTCGCTTGAACCCGCTGACCGTAGGTGAGCACATCCTTTACTGGTGCAAAGCCGCTCTTTTGTGTGCAGCCAAGCGCTTTGTCTTCCAACGTGCTAATGCCGCCAGCCTTGTTGCCGGGAGAGGGATTTTCGTAGATGGTCTGATGGTTTGCCTCGAAATAGCGCTTGAAATCGTTGATGAGAGAAACGGTTTTTTGGAAGGTTTCCTCGTTTTCGCAGCGATCCATCAGGATGGTCTCCGCGCCAAACATCTCCGGCACCTCCGTAAGGATAGTGCTGCCGCCTTGTGCAATGAGTAGGTCGGAAAAGCCGCCGATCACCGGGTTGGCTGTGATGCCGCTAAACCCATCTGAGCCGCCGCACTTGAGACCTACCACCAGTGATGATGCAGGACAGGGGATGCGCCGGTCGCTGCGCATCTCCTCTGCGATGGAGGTGAGCAGTTCCATGCCCGCTTCCAGCTCATCCTCCACTTGTTGGCTTACCAGAAAACGTACACGCTTTTCGTCTATATTCGACATGCGGCTGCGAATCTCCTCCACACCGCTATTTTCACAGCCAAGACCCAAAACCAGCACGCCGCCAGCATTGGGATGCATGGCAAGGTCGGCCAAGATATTTCGGGTGTTCTCCTGATCGTCGCCCATCTGGGAGCAACCATAGGGATGGGTAAACGCATGAACTGCCTCTACGCCTTCGCCCACTAACCGCTGCGCCTGCTTTTCCAACGCTTTGGCAACACCGGATACACAGCCTACAGTGGGCAGGATCCACAACTCGTTGCGCACACCCACCCGACCATCTGCCCGCACATATCCGGGAAAGAAGGCTTGCTGTACCGGTGCAAGCGCACGGCTTTGAGGGTGCCATTCATAGGTCAACTCGCCGGATAAAAGCGTGTGCAAGTTATGCACGTGCACATGGTCGCCGGTGGCTATGTCGCACTTGGCTTCGCCAATGGGATAACCGTACTTGATAATGGTTTCGCCCGCTGCAATGGGTGCAAGCGCCAGCTTATGCCCTGCGGGCACGGCCTGCTTTGCAGTCACAACAGCATCTTCCACCTGAATGGTTTCGCCAGCTTCTAAAGCTCGCAGTGCGACCGCCACATTGTCAGAAGCAGAGATCTTCAATACTGCTCGCATACTTCAGCCTCCGAAACGTTCGTTCATAACAGCTTTCATGCCCTTGACAAGAATGGCCTCATAGCTTTCTGCAACACTGGCTTCCAAGTCGGGGATCAACGTGAGATCCTGCCCGAAAAAGCTTTCGTTGGAAAGAAAATCGTGAACAGTAGCGGCAGGCTGTGCATCATTGTGCGCCACAAAGAAATTAAGCACAGCCGCATCATCTTGCAGAGTGTAGCTATCTTCACCGCGCTTGAGCACCAGCTTGCCATCCACCAACTGACCACCGTGATACAGGCTCATCAGGGAAGCCAAAGAGAAGGTAAGCCGTGCGGGCAAGGCGTTGTTCTTTTCCACATAGCCCAAGAGACTGGGCATGCAGCGCGCGCGCCATTTGCTGACGCTGTTGAGACAAATAGACAGAAGCGCATGCTTGATATAGGGGTTTTCGAAGCGTCCGGTTACTGCCTCAGCAAAGGCCAGCAGATCCTCTCTTGGCAGAGACAGCGTGGGGATCACTTCGTCGTACAGCGTCTTTTGCATGAAGGTCTTGATGATGGGATCATGCATGGCATCCAGCACATAATCGTAACCATATTGGTAAGCCATAGGCACAAAGGATGTATGGGCGCCGTTGAGGATGCGAACCTTGCGCTGCTTGTAGGGCTTTTGGTTGTCGGTATAAACAACAGGCAAGCCACAAGCGGGCAGGGGCAGCTCGGCGGAAAGATCGCGGGGCGATTCGATCACCCACAGAGCGAAGGGCTCACCTGTCACCAGGAGGCGATCCTCATAGCCTAGCTTTTCCCAGATAGCTTCCGCTTCGTCGCGGGGGTAGCCGGTTACAATACGATCCACCAGCGTGGAGGTGAAAACGCAGGCTTCATCCAGCCAGTTTTCAAACTTTTCACCCAGTCCCCATACCTTGGCAAGCGCTTTCACGCAGCGTTTCAGCTCAATGCCGTTATCGTCGATCAGTTCCACCGGCAAAATGATAAGTCCCTTGTCGGCAGCATAATGAAAGGCTTCAGCACGCTCAAACAGCAGCTTGCACAGCTTGCCGGGGTAGGTGTTGGGGGGGCACAGATCGAAACGGTCGCTTTCATCCAGCACGATACCGGCCTCGGTGGTATTGCTTACGATGAAGCGCAGACTATCTTCCTTAGCATAGGTAGCGTATTTATCATACTCTTTATAGGCATCTACCGCATCGGTAACAGAGGTGATAATGCGGGTCTGTTCGGTAAGCTGACCATCCACAATGCCGCGTAGCATTACCGTATAGCGGCAATTCTGCTGGTGAAAGTTTTCCAGCGAGCCAAAGGAGATCGGCTTCACAAGCACGATGCCGCCGCCAAAATCGGTTTTTTCGTTGGCGATATCAAGCATGTAATCCACAAAAGCGCGCAGAAAATTGCCTTCACCAAACTGCAGCACCTTTACCGGGAGCTTGGCAGCTGCCTGTCCATTTGCGTTCAAACGATCCATGTTTCATCCCTCCGGCTTGTTTTGATGACAAAATCCATCGTACACAACGATGTAAACAATTACATAAATTCACGGATATTTTATACCCATTCCGACCAAACGTCAATCACTTTTGCGGAAAACAAACATTTTTGAACGTGATTGTCCATCTAAAGAAAATTGCCTGTAGAATGCAAAAAAGGATTGCAAACCACCAATGAAAGATGTATAATCCAAATTGATTCAGATTTACGTAAGTATTTACATTACGAAAGGGGGGCGGATCATGAACATATACGATATTTCAGAAAAGGCAGGCGTATCCATTGCAACGGTTTCCCGTGTGCTAAACAACAGTCCGCACGTAAGCCAAAAAACCAGAGAGCGCGTGCTGGCGGTTATGAACGACTGCGATTATGTACCCAATGCCTTCGCTCGTGGTTTGGGGCTTAACACCATGAAAACCATTGGTTTGCTCTGCCCTGATGCAGCCGACCCTTATCTTTCCCGTGCGCTTGCTATTTTGGAAAGATCCTTTCGTGAGCACCATTACGATTGTCTTCTGTGCTGCACCGAACGTTCGCTGGACGCTCGCCAGCAAGGCATTGAAATGCTCAAAAGCCGCCATGTAGACGGCATCATCCTGATGGGTTCTACCTTTGTAGAAGCCCGCGAGCGCGACAACGCCTATATTCGCAACGCTGCCAGGCAAATACCCATCGTGCTGCTGAATGCTTCCTATGCCTGCGACAATGTCTATTGCGTTATGTGCGACGAGCAGCGAGCCACCATGGAAGCCACCCAACTATTGCTGGATTCCGGACGCAAAAACATTCTTTACCTCTACCACAGCAAAAACTACAACGGTCAAAAGAAATTGGCTGGTTACCGTGCCGCTCTGGAAAGCCGCGGCCTTTCGGTCAACGAACAGCTGATCCGCTTCTTCTCCAGCGAAAAAAGCAATGTGCCCACCGTGCGCGACCAGCTATTGTCGCTCCGTAAAAGCGGGCTGGAATTTGACGCTGTGCAAACCTCAGAGGATGTATTGGCCATCGGTGCAGTAAAATACGCCAAAGCCGCCAAGCTTTCCATCCCCCGCGACCTGTGCATTATCGGGCACAACAATTCCAGCATATGCCAGTACTGTGAACCAGAGATCACCAGTGTTGACAACAAACTGCAAGCCGTAAGCGAGCAGTGCGTCGCCACGATGCTGGGCGTGCTGGAGGGACGGGAGATGCCCCAAAAGATCGTATTTACCGGCGAGCTTGTAAAGAGAAACAGCACGCTGTAAAAGCAAAACACTGCAAAAATGAAAGGAGAAGCCATTATGCGCGCCTTTATGGACAATGATTTCCTACTCAACACCCCCACCGCAGTAAAGCTCTACCACGAATTTTCTGCCGATTGTCCCATCATCGACTACCACTGCCACATCAGCCCTAAGGAGATCTACGAAGACCTCCACTACGAAAGCATTACGCAGGTATGGCTGGGTGGAGACCACTATAAGTGGCGCCTGATGCGCTGCGCAGGTGTGGATGAAAAATACATTACCGGTGATGCCAGCGCACACGATAAGTTTATCAAATGGGCAGAGGTACTGGGCAAAGCCATTGGCAACCCCCTGTCCCACTGGAGCCATCTGGAACTGCGCCGTTACTTCGGTTATGAAGGCATCCTCAACAAGGAGACCGCCGAAGAGGTTTGGAACCTGTGCAACACAAAGCTCCAGCAGGCCGACTTCGGTGTTCGCGGTCTTATTGCACGCAGCAACGTAGAAACCATCTGCACCACCGACGACCCCATCGATTCGCTGGAATGGCATGAGAAGCTGGCGCAGGATGCAAGCATCAAAACCGCTGTGCTGCCTGCTTGGCGCCCCGATAAAGCCATGAATCTGGAAAAGCCCGATTATACCGATTATCTGGCCAAACTTGCCAGCATAAGCGGCGTGGAGATCAAAACTTTTGAAAACCTGAAAGAAGCACTGGCACTGCGCATGGAATATTTCGCTGCCCGCCATTGCGTGCTCAGCGACCATGGCCTTAACTTTGTTGCCTATGCCCCTGCCACCGAAGCCAAAGTGGAAGCCATCTTCCAAAAGCGCCTCAGTGGCGAAACGGTATCCACCGAGGAGCAGAATATTTTTAAGACTGCCTGTATGCTGTACTTGGCTCGCCAGTACCGTAAGCTGGGTTGGATCATGCAGCTACACTACGGCTGCCGCCGCGATAACAACCCCATCATGTATGACCGCCTCGGCCCCGATACCGGTTATGATACCATCGACAACTACGCACCCGCTGCCCAGACCGCTGCTTTCCTTGGCGCACTGGAAGCTACCGGCGATTTGCCCAAGACCATTCTCTACAGCCTGAACCCCAACGATAATCAGGCCATCGATACCATCTGCGGCTGCTTCCAATCCTCCGAAGCAGTCAGCAAGATCCAGCACGGCTCTGCATGGTGGTTCAATGACCACTTTACTGGCATGACCGATCAGCTCACCAGCCTTGCAAACCTTGGCTATCTGGCCGGTTTTGTCGGTATGCTTACCGACAGCCGCAGTTTTCTGAGCTACCCCCGCCACGAATACTTCCGGCGCATTCTCTGCCGCCTGCTGGGCCAGTGGGTGGAGGACGGCCTGTTCCCCGATGACATGGACACCCTGCGGGAGATCGTTCGCGGTGTAAGCTACGAGAACGCCAAGAAATACTTTGCCTTTGCTGTAAAATAATATATTGCAAGCACAAGAACATTTTAAGACCGTCTCAATTACTGAGGCGGTCTTTTGTTGGCTGGCGATCCCCCGCCCCCCCTCTCCGTACCATCACAAACCATCAAGCCATCTGCATACTATATTTTTGAAATAACAGATGCATTTTAAGCCGATATATGGTATAATAAAAGAACTGCGGCTCAACCGCAGAAATCAAAGGGAGGTTTTTTCCTTGGACCCTATAGGCAGTCAATTGTTGGTACAGATCCTTCTTATTGCAATTAATGCTTTCTTTGCCTCTACTGAAACCGCACTGGTGTCTGTAAACGACAACAAGGTGCGCCGTCAAGCAGAGGAGGGCGATGCCAAAGCAAAGGTCATGCTGCGGCTGATCGAATCCCCCTCCAATTTTCTTTCCACCATTCAGGTGTGTATCACCCTGAGTGGTTTCTTGGCCAGCGCCTTTGCCGCAGACGGTTTTGCCACTATGCTGGCCGATGCCATGATGAAGCTGGGTTTCCCTCAGGCCTACCGTGGTCTGCTGGATACCATCTGCCTGATCGTTATCACGCTGATCCTGAGCTTCTTTATGATCGTGCTGGGCGAGCTTGCTCCCAAGCGCATCGCTATGCAAAACCCCGAAAAGGTAGCTCGCATGAGCTGCGGCGTTATCCATTTTGTCAGCAAGCTTTTTAAGCCCATCGTGTGGCTGCTTACGGTAAGCACCAACGGCATTTTGCGCTTGTGCCGCATCAACCCCAACGAAACCAGCGAGGAAGTAACGGAAGAAGAGATCCGTATGCTGGTGGATATCGGCAGTGAAAAGGGCGCTATTGAAGAAGAAGAGCGGAACATGATCGAGAACATTTTCGAGTTTAACAACATGACCGCTGCCGATGTTATGGTACACCGCATCGATGTGGTATCCCTTCACGTGGGCGACAGCGACGACGAGATCCTCTCCACCATCCGCGAGACCGGTCTGAGCCGCTTCCCTGTTTATGATGCGGATATCGACGATATCGTTGGTGTTCTCAACACCCGCGACTTCCTGCTCAATCTGGCCAGCAACGCCAAAAAGAGCGTTCGCGAATTGTTGCGTAATGCTTATCTGGTGCCCGAAACGGTTGCTGCTGACACACTGTTTAGCAACATGCAAAAGCAAAAGACCCATCTTGCCGTTGTGGTGGACGAATACGGCGGCATGAGCGGTATCGTTACCATGGAAGACCTGCTGGAAGAGATCGTAGGCAACATCTACGACGAGTTTGACCCCAACGAGGATGCCATGGTAGAAAAGCTGGAAGACAATCTCTGGCGTGTAAGCGGCACGGTGGATCTGGAGACCCTGAGCGAAGCCATCGATGTTACGTTGCCTCTTGACGAGGAATACGACACACTGGGCGGCTTGGTGTTCTCTACCTTCTCCTTCATTCCCGAAGATGGCAGCACGCCTGAGGTAACGGTCGCCGGTCTGAAAGTAAAAGTGGAAGAAATCACCGACCACCGCATCGAAAAAGCGCTGGTCAGCAAGTTGAACCCCGAAACCAGCAGCCAGACCAACGAAAAAGCCGCTGAGGGCGAACAGGAATCCGCTCAGGGCTAACGAACATCAAACGCCCCGTATGAACACATTGTGGTTTCATACGGGGCGTTTCAGGTCGTCAAAAAACTCGCCTTTGGCGACTTTTTCGACGAGGCTTGCACCGTTTGCCTACTCGCCTACGGCTCGCCGGGCGGCAAACGGCGACAGGAAGCCCTTGCTACGCAAGGGCTTCCGAAACCACCGTACACGCCGCTGGTTTCGGAACTAGAATCGGAGGGCTGCGACCCTCCGATGCCTCCCGGGGTTTTTCGACAGTCTGAAACGCCCCGTATGAACACATTGTGGTTTCATACGGGGCGTTTTTGTTGATTATATACAGGGACAGATCTTCATCAGAACATAGAGGTCATGCTGGCCAAGGTAGCATCGGTAAGTAAAAGCCGCAGGATCATCAGCACCACCAAATGCATGGGATACAGCGCATACCCCAACCATTTAGGCATTTTGAAGCCGCTCTTCATGGGAATGGCGATCAGCGGAAGGGCCAGCCACGCCATGGTTTGCAGCTTGAATATTGCTCGCACCGGCTGACTGAGCCCACCCATTTCAATATAGGGGAGCTTCCAACCGAAGAGGCTGTTTACCTGCGCACTGCCGCTGCCCCAGAAAAGGGCATAGGCCAGAAAAGCTGCGATCAAACCGCCACGGGATTCGCGTGCCAGATACAGCACCAGAATAAAGGTAAGCCCGCGCCAGCCATAATCCACCTGAACAAAACCAAGGAGCACATAGCAAAGGATCGGTGCCCAGATCTGGCTGAAAAAGAACTTCTGGCGAATGCCGAAGATGGCTACAAGGGAAACGGACAGGGTAAACAGAATGTTCAGTTCCCGATAGGTGTGCTGCAAGCCCATCATGTACAGCGGCTGGGAAAGCACCGCCAACAGCAGCATGCGCAGCAGATACATAGCCGGGTTGCGGGTTTTGACACTGCCCACCACCAAGCACCATGCATACAGCGGAAATGCTATACGCCCGATGATCCGCAGCTCGGTCACGCCGGGAAAGATCCTTGCGCCGATGTGGTCGGTCAGCATAAAGATGAGCGCCAGCAGCTTTAGCAGGGATGTATCCATATTGCCGGCGAGCAACTCCCGGCGGTTCTCTATGGTTTCGGTCATACAAAGACCTCCTGTGCTTAGGTTGTAAGCATTATACCACTCCAACGAATGCGTGTCAAAATCGATTGACAAGGGCTGTTATGTATTATAGAATGTTTTCGATATTGATGTTTATCTATATTGTGAGGAGAGTGCCATGAACAGCTACGAAGCTTCCATACCTGTGCTGAAAGCCCTTTGCGACGATACTCGGCTCAATATTCTCCGCTTGCTGACAGACGGAGAGAAAAACGGCTGCGAGATCCACAGGGCCTTCTTATGCACCCAGCCCACCATCAGCTACCATATGAAGCTGCTGGTGGATTCCGGATTGGTATGTTCCCACAAGGAAGGCTGCGCCACAATGTATTCACTGAATGCATCCCTGTGGCCCAGCGTACAACAATTATTGGATCAACTCTGCACACTTACTGTGCAAAAGGAGGATGCCCATGAGTGAAGCACCGCTTCTGCAATTGAAAGACTTGTGCAAGGATTACGGCTCCGGCATGGTGCTGCACCATCTGGATCTGAGCGTAAACGCCGGTGAGTTTTTAACGTTGCTGGGGCCTTCCGGCTGCGGCAAGACCACCACCCTGCGCATCGTCGCTGGGTTGGAAGAAGCCACCCAAGGCAGCATTTGGCTGGATGGACAGGATATTTCGCATCTGCCACCGGAAAAGCGCCCTGTAAACACCGTTTTTCAGAGCTATGCCCTCTTCCCCCATATGAACGTTTACCAGAATATCGCCTATGGTCTCAAACTGAAAGGCATCAAGAAGGACGAACAGAAGCAGCGTGTAGAGGAAGCCCTTTCTCTGGTGCGCCTTACCGGGTATGAAAAGCGCATGCCCGGGCAGTTGAGCGGCGGCCAGCGTCAACGGGTCGCCATTGCCCGAGCCGTGGTGCTCAAGCCCCGTGTGCTCCTGCTGGATGAACCCTTGGGCGCTCTGGACCTTAAGCTGCGCCAAGAGATGCAGGTGGAGCTGAAACGTCTGCAGCAGCAGCTGGGCATCACCTTTATCTATATTACCCACGACCAAGAAGAAGCGCTGAATATGTCCACCCGCATCGTGGTCATGCGGGATGGCAAAGTGGAGCAGATCGGTACGCCGGAAGAGATCTACGAGCACCCGGAAACGCTGTTCGTCGCAGGCTTTATCGGCCAGAGCAACCTGATCCGCGGCAAAGTGGAAAGCTGCACACCGGAGGGAATGCTTACCCTGCAAGCGGACGGGATCCAGCTGCCCGCATTCGCCAGCAGCGGTTTTCGCCCTGCTTTGGGCGAGGAGGCGGTGGTCTGCCTCCGCCCCCAGCGGGTGCGTTACGGCAGCGAACCGCAGCATGGCATGACCTTGAAGGGCACCATTTTGAGCAAGACCTACACCGGTGGTATGCAAAATACACAGATCGCCCTCAGTGATAGCCTTACGATCAATGCGGTATCCCAATCCTCCGAAATGGATACGTTCCCTGTGGGCAGCGAGGTATACGTGGGCTGGAACAGTCTGCACACCCCTGCCGTTCCCACCCCCGGCGCAGAGGAGGAAGCCTGATGAGCATGCACCGATCCGACAAACGCTTCGGCTTCTGGCTGAAGCTGCCCATGTATTTATGGACCATCGCCTTCGTGTTTGTCAGTCTTCTGTACATCATCGGTCTGAGCTTTCTCAGACGGGATGAGTTGATCGGCGTGACCGATCAGGTAACGCTGGAAAACTACGCAAGGCTGGCAGACCCGCAGTATTTGCGCGTGCTATGGCAAAGCCTGCGCCTTTCAGCCATTACCACGGTGCTGTGTACGCTGATCGGCTACCCCTTTGGCTACCTGATGGCACGGCTCAACCCTGCGGCTCGCTCTGTCATTATGCTGCTGATCATCATCCCCTTCTGGACAAACGCGCTTATTCGCATCTACGGCTGGCGCATACTGTTAATGGGCAATGGCCCTATCAACACCATTCTGATGAAGCTTAGGCTGATCGATAAGCCGCTCAAGCTGCTAAACACGGAAGGCGCAGTGCTGCTGGGCATGGTGTATGCGCTGATCCCCTTTATGATCCTCCCATCCTATACGGCCGCAGAGAAGATGGATTTTTCCATTGTAGAGGCTGCACGAGATCTGGGTGCCAACCCGCTGAAAGCCTTCTTAACGGTGACCGTTCCGCTTACTCTTTCCGGTCTGATGGCTGGCTGCGTGCTGGTGTTCATCCCATCGATGGGGCTGTTCTTTCTGAGCGATCTGCTGGGCGGCAGCAAAACGGTGCTGGCCGGCGGTTTGATACAGAGCCTGTATAAAAGCCGCAATCTGCCCATGGCGGCAGCGCTAAGCGTACTTCTGTTATCTGTCACCTGTGCTGTGATCGCCGTATACCGCAAGTTGGGCGGTACCAACGGTCAGCTGAGCCTGTTCTGAGAGGAGAGAAAGTATGAAAAAGCGGTCTATCCCCTCTCTTATGTTTCTCTCGCTGGTATTGGTGGTACTGTATCTGCCGATCGTTATCGTTGTACTGTACTCCTTCAACGATAACCCTGCACGCATACCGCTGGCTTTTACCGGCTTTACCACCCGTTGGTACCAGCAGTTGTTTACCAGCCGCAACAACTACGGCGATGCACTGCTGCTGAGCCTGCACGTCGCCTTTTGGTCGGTGTTGGTATCGGCTGTGATCGGTACGCTGGGCGCTATCGGCATGGCGCAGCGCACCCTGCGAAAGCAAGCGAAGCCCGGCTTTACCGATACCATCATGGAAACCTTGGCAACCCTGCCCATCATGATCCCGGAGATCATTCTCGGTTTGGCATTTTTGGTGGTGTTCAATGCGGTGGGTTTCCAAAGCAACGAGATCCGGCTGATCCTGGCCCATACCACCTTCTGCATCCCCTACATCTTTCTAACGGTAAAAAGCAGACTAGTGGGTATGGATGTAGCACTGTTTGATGCTGCACGCGACTTGGGCGCTTCCCCCACACGGGTGATGCTGGATGTTACCTTGCCCTTGTGCAGACCCGCCATTATCAGCGGTGCATTCCTCGCCGCTGCCATGTCGCTGGATGATTTTGTGATCAGTTTCTTTGTGTACGGTGCCGGGCAGGGCACGCTGCCCATCCTCATTTATTCCAGCGTAAAGGTTGGCGTAAGCCCGCAGGTAAACGCCCTGTGTTCACTGCTGATCGGCGTTGCCTTTGTGCTGGTGGCCTTTAGCCGTTATGTTACCAGCGTAAGAAAAAGCAAACAGAAAGAGGCCGTTACGTATTGATTTCATCCGCCTGAGGCGGTGAAGGCTTAATAGTTTAAAAACAATGAAAGGTGGAATAACAATGAAAAAATGGTTGGCTCTTCTTGCAGCGATGCTCCTGATGGCTCTGCCCATGCTGGGTCTGGCCGAAGAAGAAAAAGTAGTGAACGTATTTAGCTGGACCGGTTATATCGACGAAGTTACCCTGAACAAATTTGAAGAAGATACCGGCATCAAGGTGATCTGGTCGCCCATGGAAAGCATGGAAGATATGCTGAACAAGATGAACGAAGGCGCTTCCGGCTACGATCTGATCATCAGCAGCGACTACACGCTGGATATCCTCCGTCAGGCCGGTCTCATCCAGAAGCTGGATAAGTCCCTCCTGCCCAACTACAGCAATCTGGACCCCCAGTTCCTCGGTCAGTACTACGACCCCACCGATGAATACGTCATCCCCCACATTGCTGGCTGCCCGCTGATCATCTACGATCCCAATGCTGTGCCCTTCCCCATCACCAGCTACGAAGATCTGTGGCGCCCTGAGCTGGCCGACAGCGTGGTAACACTGGATAATGACCGCGTAATGATCGGTATTACCCTCAAAACAATGGGCTACAGCATGAACGAGACCGACCCCGAGATCCTTGCAAAGGCACAGGACAAGATGATGAGCCTGTACCCCAACATTCGTGCCTTTGGCGACAACGAAGCCTACACTGCCATGGAGACGGGCGAAGCCAGCGTTGGTTTCATGTTTACCCCGTTTGTTTACATGGTAAAGAGCAGCCACCCCGAATATGAAGTGGTTTACCCCTCCGAGGGCTTGGGCTACGGCATCGACGGCTATGTGATCCCTGCCAATGCAGAGAACGTAGAAAATGCCCATGCACTGCTCAACTACATGATGCAGCCCGATGTAGCCGCCCACAACGCAGAATATAACTACTATATGTGCGTAAACGCCGCTGCTCACGATTATCTCAGCTCTCAATTCGTCAACGACCCGGTGATGAACGTACCCGGCGAACTGTTGACCGATGCTGAGTTTATCCTCAACATTGGCGATGCCGCCACCCTGTACACCGAGATCTATACCGCCTTTAAGCTGCAGTAAGCGGCACAACGTCTTAGCCCCCGCCTGTGTTAACACAAGCGGGGGCTTTTGTATACTACTCAATGAAGGCTGGCAACGGTTCGCAATTGAAAACTGACGCCCCATACATAATAGGTGACGATCACTTCCCGGGCTCGTGCACCGTTTTCGGCGGTCAAAATAGTCGCCGTCAAATCGCCTTCAGACTTGGCGCGCAGGGTCACGTTCTGCACTGTGCCGATCTGCGCTACATCCGCAGGTTGGGGAACCACTTGAACCTCGATCATCTCAAGCGGAACGAGACAACCGTTCTTCACATGTACCGTGTAGGTGGTGTAGGCATAATCAGACACTGGCCGCCAATTGGCTGGCTTTTGGTAGATGGTGCCGATGAAGGTCTCCTCGTTCAAAGCGGTCTTGTGCTGGTTAAACAGATCGGTATCCTGTGCCGATATCGTTTCTGTGCGGATGACAGATACCGTTACTTCGGCACTCATATACAGATAAACCAGCATCAGCAGCATGACCACCAGCATGGCCACCGCAACGATCGCCGCAATTTTCAGCGCTTTCATTTGCTCAATCGCCTCCCTGCGGATTCAGTATCTCCCGAATATCATCGATCATTTCGGTATCTTTCAGTCTGAATTTAAATTCAACACGGCGGGAGGCATCCATGTTAACGGAGCCATCTTCGTTGTAAACAGGGTCGGAGAAACTTCTTCCCTTCGCAGTAAGGATGCTGCGCAGCAATGCCGATTGGTCGGTATCCAAACCGCCCATTTGCAGGCAGTAGGTGGCAACGCTTAAGGCGCGCTCCTGCGACAATTCCAAATTGAGCAAATAGCTGCCATCGGTATCGGTATGCCCTTCAATGATGATCTCACCAAGATAACCGGCGTATTCCGGTCTGAGCAGCACGCCCAGATAAATGGGAATAAAGCGATCCAACAATTCCTTGCCGCTATCTTTGATGGTGTTGTCGCCGGTATCAAAGAACACAGTGGATTCCAGCACGATATCACCGGTGTTGGGATCCACCTTGGCACCCAGATTCGCTTCTGCCAGAGCTGCGCTCAGATCGCGAATGATCTCGGTCTTTACACCCACCAGCTCATCCAGCCGCATTTGCTGATTATTCAGCGCCGTTTGCTGCTGGGTAAGCAGCAATGTAGCTTCATCCAATGCCGCTTGTTTGTTATCCAGCTCTATGTAGGCAGCAGCCAGTTCGCCTTCGCGCTGGGTGAGCATCGATTGCGTGGCGATAATGATCACCTGCTGTTCCTGCAAGGTAACGCTTTGCGCATCCAACTGGGCCTGCTGCTGGTCCAGCTGCAGCTGTTGGTTATCCAGCTGGGTCTGCTGGTCGCCCAGCAGAATGATCATATTATCCAGCTCCTGCTGCTTACTATCAAGCTGCGCTTGTTTATCTGCCAAAATGATCGTCTGTTCATCCAAGGTGGTTTGCTGAGAGGCCAGCAAAGCTTCTTGGTTTTGCAGCTCTGTGGTCTTGCTTTCCAGCATAGCAAAGTATTGATACACGCTATAGCAAAGCACCAGCACAAACAGAAGCAGCAGCGCTGCCATCATATCGGAATAGCTGATCCACGCAGCCCCTTGATCGCCTCGAGGCTTTGTTCTTGTCCGTCGTTTAGCCATATTCCCCTCCTGTTGGCAATGGTACGCTCATCAGGTCTCTGGATCGGTCGGGTCGTTCTCTAGTTCGCCGGTGAGGCGGTCTACCGCCTGCTGCATGCGAGCCAGCGAATCGGACAGCGAAGTAAGCTGCTTTGCCAGCTGCTGGCTGGCCTGTTCTGCATTGGCCAGCCGCTCATCCTGCTGGGCAAGCTGCTCACCCAGCTGCTGGGACATATCCTTGAGTCCCTTGGAAATATCGTTGCTTACCAGCTGCATCATGCGGGCGTTTTCCAGCATGGTCTGGGTCGTATTCAAGGTGTTTTGCAGGTTCTTTTGGGTTTGCATCTGCCCCTGATTAACTGCATTGATGGTATCGGAAAGCGCCCCCAGCTGCCCGCCAACGGAGGCATTCATCTGCTGGAAAAACTGGTTTACGATGGCTCGCATGGCTTCTGCCTGTTCCTGCGTAGCCCCGCGCACGTATTGATCCATGGTGCGGTTCAGAGGGCCCATGGTATGGGACAATGCCATTTCCAGCGACGCCGCCACCTGATCGCCGATGGTCTGAGCAAGACGGTTCATGCGTTCTTCCTCATCCTGACGGCTGATGAGCATCTGCACTTCAGAATCCAGCGGTCTGGGCATCGCCAGCTCATAAAAAGCTTCCTCAAAGCTGGTAAGAGCGCGGGATGCGTGGCCGGAAGCAATGCGATTGGCCATATTGAACATCAGCGAACAAGCGATGCCCATAACAGAGGTGGCAAAGGCAAAGCGCATGCCGCCAAGCAGCACGGGAATGCTACTGAGGGTGCCTTCGGCGTTGGTAAAATTCACGCTGGTGAGGCCTTCCATCAGACCCAAAAAGGTACCCAAAATACCCAGCGATGTAAGCAGACTGGGAATCAGCTCGGCCAGCTGCGCATGACCGGGCTGTTCAATAACGGTTTCTTCGTTGATATAGTCGCGGGTATCGCAGGGCATACCGCGAATATCCAGCTGCCCGGCATTCAAAAGAAACTGCTGCCAGTGGGGCCGCAGGGAACGCCCCAAAAAGCGGGGTTCGCGCCAGACAGGGCGCTCGCCCGATGCGGTGCTTTTTTCCAGCTTGACAACTGCACGGTTTAGCAATGCAGCATTGCGCAGCATTGGATAGATGCATTTGCACAAGCCGATAAGCGTAACAACTGCAATTGCAAAATAAACGAGCCATTCAGACAAACCTGCTGTCAGGTTGTCCAACATTTCTCTGGTAGGCATAGCAACGCCTCCTTGAGTAAAATATGTATACAATGTTATCTTAACATTTATTTCACATTTTGTAAATGTTATCGGAACCAATGGAACCATAACAAAACCACCCGGCATGCAAAATACCGGGTGGCTGAATCGATATGATCATTCCTGATCGATGAGCGAAGCTTCTTGGGTGGTGGACTGGGCATCAAGAAGTGTATCATCCCGAATGATCTGTACTGTGTAATTGGCATTGATGGAGTTGGCTTGTGCGACCGATTCCAGAAGAGTCGTCAGCTGGTGGACGGTCGAATCCCATGCAGCGGACAAGTACTGCTGATTGCTCTTTCCCTCTTCGTACAAACGGGTCTCCAATTCAGTCTTGATCTCTGCATAGCGTTCCGGGGTAAGCGGATAGAGGAAGTCACTCTTCTTCATAGCGTTGTCATCCACGGTCAGCTTATAGTAGCCAGCCTGAGGCCCCGGTACCCGCACATTGATGGTATTGCCCTCGCAGGAGACCTGCGCCTTGCTCAGATCGACAGAAAAGTTCATTTGGAAGGTGTAGGGCATCTCTACTTTCTGTACGGTACCAATGAGGAATGCATCCTGCGTGATGGTTTCCTGACCAGTGATCTCGGTTTCGTAAACGACCAGCTCGTTTTTTTCTCTGACGGTCTCACTGAAACGCTCGCTGAGCCACTTGGCTTCTGAGCCGGTATCAAACAGCATTTCGCTGATTTGAGGCCCAAACAGGAAGCCGACAAACAGCATCGCTACCATCAAGACCAAAACAAAAATGAATGTAAAAAGCTTTTTCATTTGTTTCCTTTCTGCGGGTTAGACCAGCGATACATACTTTTGCAGCAAAACAAACAATTGTACCAGCAAAATAACCAACACATACAGGTTGACCAGCGCACCGGTGATCTGCAGATAGCCTCTGGCAAAACGACGGAAGCGGCCGCGCTTCTTAGGTCTCGGTTTGTTGGCGTGGGGCTTGGGCAGTTCATCCGCACTGGGCTGGTACTGCTCAGGCTGATGGTACTGTGCAGGCTGATGATGCTGCACATGCTGGTGGTGCTGCGCGGGCTGATGCGGATACTGAGGGGCGTTTTCGTAGCCATGCGGCGCATGGTGCGGTTGTTTATCGTTCAAGTGGTTCATCACGACCATCCCTCCTTGCGGCGGTACTAACTACCACCTAACAAACATTATACAACATTATGCCTAAAAATGCCATACCATGCCTTGCAACCAAAGGCCGCAAGGAAATCGTTAAATATTGGGGTTTACCTGCCGCAGTGTCTCGCCCTTGATGAGCTCGCCAATGACCGTAACATTCTGAATGCCAGCGGTAAGGGGCTCTTCGGCGGCACGAATGAGCATTTCCGCTGCCCTCTGCCCCATCTGCACCGTATTCTGCTTTACCGTGGTAAGCATGGGGCGCATCAGCTGAGAAAGGAAGTGACCATCGTATCCAGCAATAGAAATATCCTCACCAATGCGCATGCCACTGTCGCGAATGGCATCCATACCGCCGATGGCGGCAAGGTCGTCGGTAACGAAAATGCAGGTGGGCGGCTGAGGCAGCTTGAGCAGTTTCTGCACCACCGCATAGCATTTGTGAGAATCCTGATAATCAGATTCTTCCAAATACTCAGGGCGTACAGGGATGTCGTTGGCCATCATAGCCCGATGAAAGCCGGTAAGACGGCTCTTGGTAACAGCGCTCTTTTTGCCGTGTACATAGGCAATTCGGTTATGCCCCAACTGCGCTGCGCGGTATACCAATAGTTCCATGCCGGCTACATTATCACTGAGCACGCAGGAGCGGTTGTCGAAGCTGTGGTCGATGGTAACGGCAGGCAGGTCACTTTGCATCAGCTGGACGATCTCGGGAGAATAGAAATCGATACAGGCCACGCAAACACCATCCACATTGCGATAGTGGCAATGCTCCAAAAAGGTCATGTTGCGCTGGCTGATGTTGTGGTTGATAAAGGTGATATCGTAGCCCTTTTGCTCAGCCGTACGCTTGAAGCTATCCAGCACGGCAGAAAAGAATGGGTGCATCAAACCGCTGCCGTAATCGTCGGCAAACAAAACGCCCAAATTATAGGAGCGGTTTGTTTTCAGCGCCCTTGCCAGTGCGTTAGGATGGTAGCCGATCTCCTTAGCGGTATCCAGCACGCGCTTGCGGGTCTCTTCGCTGATGTCGGTATAGTGGTTCAGCGCCTTGCTGACTGTGGAGATCGAAAGCCCGCACTTTTCCGAAACGTCTTTGATGGTGACAGCCATACTGCGCCTTCTTTCTGTAATGGATAGCAAATAACACAAACGAATCCACTTGTATTATACATGAAATCAAAAGAAATACCATCCCCTGCAAAAACAAATTTTCGTATTTTTTTCGTTTTCAAAATATGGATTTTCGTATTTTATTCGGCGGTCAGATAGCTTTCCATCACATAACCGCTGATGCTGTCGGTCTCCACATGCACCCAACCTTCCTCCGGGCAGCGCTCTAAAACCAGCAAACGCTGGTTTTTATACAGCCGCATGAGGATATCGCTGCTCAAGTCGGGGCGTGAGCGCAAATTCAGGGAGCTATCATCGGCGATCTCGGTTACCACGGCGTACCATTGCCCTTCCCCGGGCTCCTTGGTTACAGGCATCAGCGTCGGCCGTGGCGTTACAGTGGGGGCAGGGCCTGCCGTTGCAGACAATTCCTCCTGAGGGGCGGGTAGCGCTGCCGCTGGGAAATTGAACCGTCTAAGCTCCATGCCCGGATAGTAGAAGCCCAAGATCTCCCGGAAATCCTTTTTGTATTGGCCTGCCATCCATTCAGCGCCGCGCTGGCTCATGCCAACACCGTGACCATAGCGGCGTGCCTCCAATGTATAGCTGTCCTCGGTCTCTACCAGTGTCCAGATCTCGTTATCAAAATTGCCGCTGATGTTGAGGGCAAAAGCATTCTCTACCGTTTGAAAAACCGGCAATTTCAGCGAAAAAGCAGCCGGAATGGGCTCAAATTCGCCGTATACCACCTGCGGGGTCGGGCTGGGCGCAGGGGTACCGGTGGGCGATAGCGTTTGAGGAGCTGGCGTTTCAAAGAGAAACACTTCTTCGTCGTCATCTGTGGGGACTGGTATCTCGCTGCGTGTGCGGGCGCTGATAACGACCTTCATACACAGGCGGGTAAGCAATTGGGAATCTTTCGCAGAAGGGGTATCCAGCACCACCTCCGACACCTGATGCACCACGATGCTTTCCGGCGAAGGATCGTAGCCCATCCCGATCAGTTGATCCGCAAGTACAGTGGCCAACAGCTTTCTAAGCCCATAGGGGGCTGTTTCATCCGGCGCATATTCCTTGTTTATGGTAAAGCTGCGCACTGTGCTGGCGGGGTTTTCCACGTCGTAGGGGTCGGGGCCAAAGGCATAGTAGCCATAATCCTCTTGGGTATCCCAAACGGTCTCGACCAGCTCGGTCTGACCGCCATTACTGGCAGAATAGTAGCATTGCGCCAACTGCCCCTTATAAAAACCGCAAACACCTCTGGTGGCCTCCACTGCGGCTTCTGTTTGGGTATAACCCGGCACATAGCCCTTGAACACCTGATCGTTGGTGGTATCTACCACATCGTAGGCTCTGGAGGCATCCACTTTACGCAGTACATAGGTACGCGCAGCAATGGTCTGCGCCTTCAGGGCTTCCACGGGAAAGGTATCACTCATTTCGTAGGGCACAACACCAAGGAGGTAATCCTCCACATGGATGCTCAGCACCGGGTACAGCTTACCTTCATTGATAGACAAAGACAGATCGCCCAGATACAGCGGCTCAAAACCCGTGCGATAAAAGCCGGGGCGCTCTGCGCCCTCTGCCCCATTCGCTGCATATCGGCGCAAAAGCACCTGATCGCCCAGCCGCAGAGACAGCCCATCCATATATAAATAAATGCTGTTGTTGCGAAGAATAAACGCCAGCTGGCTGCCGCTTTCCACATACAGCTCATGCTGACCGAATACAAGCCCATACGGGGCTGTTAACGTAACATCCAGCCGGTCGGTCAGCCCAAGGCGGCTCAGCAGTACCCGCACTACAGGGTCAGCCTCAAAACCAGCTGGTTTGATCTGCTCCTCTGCCATGGTAGCGGGCAACAAAGCCAACGAAAGTGAACATAGTAAGCAAACTGCAATAACCGCTGCCAGTATGCGCTGCCTATCCTTATGCGTAGTCATATACTTTCCCCTTTCCCTATCGCCGGGATCATGCTGGTAACACCCTTCATATAACGAATGATCGCATAAAAATGATACCATGGGTGTCGAAAAAGCACAAGTATTGCTATATGGCAAGGCTGGAGAGGATATGCAGTCGTTTCGGAGTTCATCGATCGGGCTGCTCACGAAAAAGGGCTTGCACAACGAACCGCTTGCGGGTATAATAACAATGCCTGCGGTAGTGCTGGAATTGGCATACAGACTTGACTTAAAATCAAGCGCCCTATGGGATTGCGGGTTCAAGTCCCGCCTGCCGCACCACAACCACGAGTATTTGATGCAAATTACTCGTGGTTGTTTTTTTCTTATTGTTTTTATGTAAACCGAAGATGCCTTTGTTGGAAATTCTTGTTGATTCTTGCCGAAACATGCGCTATAATCAATAAAAACAGACCCATTCAGCAAAGCTACATCTGCCATTGGAACGTTTTGCTGCAAAAAACGAATCATATGGAGGTACAAGTGCATGGATAACAACAATTTTTCCGGAAATGTTCAAACATATGAATATAACTACAAAGAGGAAAAGCCAAACAAGTTTGCCAGCGGATGCATGGGCTGTTTTGGTCTCATCTTACGCTATCTGCTTATGTTTGTTATCGGCATAGGTGTGTTTTACGGAACCACTGCGATCAGCAGATGGTTCAATGAAAACAACAATGCACAAAAAGCTGCCTCCTACTCATTAAACACCATCTTTGAAAACGATCAAACACATCCCATTGGGGAATATGTCAGCTTGGAAGTGCAGGCAGTTTTTGGACCCTATGCGACCCTGACCCAAACAAGAGAAACTGAATATAGCTTATCTTCCGTAGTGAAAGAAAAAGAATACTATCTGGTCTTATTGGAAAGCGGTGACTTGCTAACAGTTGCAACATCGAACGCTGACGAGAAACAGGCCTTGGCACAAATGTGCGAATGGGCCTCTACTGTTGAGGATCCAGAAGCGCTATTTGATGGCGATAGCCTCATTCTGCAAGGTGAACTGATGATCATGAGCGAACCAAAGCTAATAAACATATACAACGGCGTGTTGCGCGATTTGGGACTCTCCACACGCGATGAAGGCGTTACGATGTTGATCGTCGATACCGATGCCGGACGTGGAGCTGGTTATGTTTTGCCCATCGTTGCTGTAATTGCAGTTATCGTTATCATCATCATTATCAGCAAAAGAAGAAAAGCAAAGAAAGAGGAAGAAGAAGCCGCACGCATGCGCAAGGAAGCAGAGCGGGAAGAGAATGCGATCAACCTATAATTCTCTTGCATAAACCAACAAAGCGGTATAGCCGAAGCTATACCGCTTTGTTGGTTTTAAATTTGGATTAGCCCTGAACGGGGGCGCCCACGGGGCAGGCACCAGCGCAAGCGCCGCACTCGATGCACTTATCGGCGTCGATCACGAACTTGCCATCGCCCTCAGCGATCGCATCCACGGGGCACTCAGCCTGGCAAGCGCCGCAGCTGATGCATTCGTCGTTGATAACATATGCCATATTACTGTTCCTCCTGTTTCGTAATCAGCAGAGCACATGCTGCTGTATAGTGGTATCATAGCACGATTTGCTTTGCTTTGCAAGAGCGGAGACCGCTGTTTTCCCCTTGCCAAAAGCAAAAAGCAGAGCTTGCTGCGCAACTGCTGCAATTGAAAACCGCCGATGGCATGCATCGGCGGTGGATGGTTGCAATAAGAACTTACTTCTTCTTGCCCATGATGCTATTCAGCAAGCCGTTGACCAGCTTGTTGGTAGCAGTACGGGTAGCAGAGGAGATAGCGGTGTTCTTGATGCGGCCCAGAACGCTGTCGTTTACGCGGGCACGCTCGGCGCGCTCTTCGCGCAGTTCGTCAGCACGCTGGCGGCGGGCTTCAGCCATGGCTTCCTTCTCGGCCTTGGCGGCTTCCTTAGCGGCCTTCTCGGCTTCCTTAGCAGCCAAAGCGGCAGCCTTCTTTTCTTCCTCGGTCATCACGGGCATGTACTGACCGGTGGCGGGGTTGAACTGCATCTGGCGCTGCACATACTGACCGGTGGTGGGATCCATCACCAGCATGGTCTGCGTGGCGGGCTGAGCGGTGGCGGTGGTCATGGGCTGCATGGGAGCGGCCTGCATGGTGGGCACCTGAGGATAACCCATGGGCTGCTGCATCATGGGCTGTTGCATCATCGGCTGCTGCATCATGGGCTGCTGCACATACTGGCCGGTGGTGGGGTCAAGTACCATGAAACCCTGCTGGGGCTGCATCATGGGCTGCTGGGCTACGGGGATCTGTTCCATGTTGTTCTGCTCGGTCATTGGTTGATACACTCCTTTGAATTCTGATTGATTAATGACTTCGTTGCGTTCTTCAACGGTGATAGCGCCCATATAGCTCTGCGGAGGCAGAATGGTGGCGCGCTGTACAATACCGGGAGCGCCGTTTTCATCCAGGAAAGAGACAAGAGCCTCGCCCGTTTTCAGCAGGGTGATGGCTTCCTCGGTATCGAACTTAGGATTGGTGCGGAAGGTTTGCGCTGCCACCTTGACCGCTTTCTGATCCAAGGGGGTGAAGGCACGCAGTGCATGCTGCACGCGGTTACCCAGCTGACCAAGCACCGTCATAGGTACGTCGGTGGGGTTCTGGGTGATAAAATAGACGCCAACGCCCTTGGAACGGATCAGACGCACAACTTGCTCGATCTTGTCCATCAGCTGCTTGGGACAGTCGTTAAACAGCAGGTGCGCCTCATCAAAGAAGAAGACCATAACGGGCTTGTCGCAATCGCCGCGCTCAGGCAGCAATTCGTACAGCTCTGTCAGCAGCCACAGAAGGAAGGTGGAATACATCAGCGGATTAAGGAACAGCTTATCGCAGGCCAAAATGCTGATGAGACCGCGACCGTCCTCGTCGGTCTTGATCCAGTCGGAGATCTTCAGTGCAGGGGTGCCGAAGAACTTATCGCCGCCTTGGTCTTCCAGCAGAGCTACTGCGCGCTGGATAGCGCCAATGCTGGCACGGCTCACATTGCCGTATTCCACAGTATATTCGTCCGCATGGGCACCCACATAGGCGATGGCCTGCTTCAGATCGGCAATATTCTGCAACTGGGGCTCGTTAACGATCTGGCCGTACATATCCAGCTTCTGGGGCAGCTTGCCATCGTTAGCAACACGGAAAACGATATTCAGCACGCCAGACTGGGTCTCATTGAGGCCCAACATACGGCTGAGCAGCATGGGGCCCATCTCCAGCACGGTGGTACGCACCGGAATGCCCTGCTCGCCGTATACATCCCAGAAACAAGCGGGATAGCTCTTGGGTTCGAAGCCGGGCATGCCGGTCATCTGAACACGCTTTTCGATATTGGCGTTTTCCACGCCGGGTTTTACCATGCCGCTCAGGTCGCCCTTGATATCGCTCAGGAATACGGGGACGCCCATATCGGAGAAACCTTCTGCCATTACTTTCAGGCTGACGGTTTTACCGGTACCAGTGGCGCCAGCGATGAGACCATGGCGGTTGGCCATATGGGGCAGCAAATATGCAGGATTGCCATCCGCATCGGTGCCAAGCCATATTTTTTGGTCGTAGAACATGTATCTAACCTCCTACGGTAACAATATACACGACTAAGCATATTTTACATCCTATTATCGTTTTCGTCAACGGCTTTATTTGCACTTGTCCTGCCTTTTTGCGTTTGCTATAATAGAGGCATAGCGGTGTGTTTAGCCGCGTTTTCGAAAGGAGAGCTACATATGAAGACCACCACCCGGATCGGTGCACGCCTATGGAGTGCGCTTTTACTGCTGGGTCTTGCCGGGCAGTTTGCATGGACCATCGAAAACATGTACTTTAACGTATTTCTCTACAACACCATTACCACCGACCCCAGCTACATTGCCGCCATGGTGGCTGCCAGCGCCGTCGTGGCCACGCTGACCACGCTGCTTATGGGCGTTGTAAGCGACCGCACTGGTAAGCGTAAACCCTTTATTTGCGGCGGCTACTTGTTATGGGGTCTGAGCACCATGGCCTTTGGCGTTATCACCGTCGAAAACGCTGCCGCCCTTTTTCCTGCTGCCAACGCCATCGCTGTTGCTGCCATCATGGTGATCGCCGTGGACTGCTTGATGACCTTCTTTGGCTCCACCGCCAACGATGCCGCCTTCAATGCCTATGTGACCGATGTGGTGGATCCTCAAAAGCGGGGCAAGGTAGAAAGCGTGCTGAGCATCCTGCCCCTGCTTTCCATGCTGGTGATCTTTGGTTTGTTCGACGGCATGACCCAAGCCGGAGAATGGCGCAAGTTCTTCTTCATTTTCGGTATCGTCGTGATCATCACGGGTATCATTTCGCTGTTTGTGCTCAAAGAAGCCGATATCCAACCGGAGCGCAAGCCGTTTTTCAGCCAACTGGTATATGGCTTCCGCCCGTCGGTGGTGGGCAGCCACAAAGCGCTGTACCTGTCGCTGGCTGCCATGTGCGTCTTTTCCATTGCGGTGCAGGTGTTCTTCCCCTATTTGATCATCTACATGCAGCATTATCTGCAGCTGGATGCCTACGCCATCGTGCTGGGCGTTGTGCTGATCGTGGCCTCCATCGCAAGTGTTGTGGGCGGCCGTTGGATCGACAAAGTGGGCAAGCTGCGCTTCGCCGTGCCCGCCGCTCTGGTAATGCTGGTGGGCCTGATCGCCATGTTCTTTGTACGCAACATGCTGACGGTCATTCTGGCGGGCATGGTGATGATGAGCGGCTATATGCTGCTCACCTCTGCCTTGATGGCGCAGATCCGCGACCTGACACCGCCGGAAAAAGCCGGGCATTTCCAAGGTATTCGTATGGTGTTCTCCGTCATGCTGCCCATGATCATCGGCCCCGCCATCGGTGCACAGGTCATCAAGGGCAACGCCGCCACCTATGTGGATCTGGGGCAGACCAAAACCGTGCCCACCCCAGCGATTTTTCTTGCAGCAGCCGTTGTATTGCTGCTGACCGCCATTCCCCTGTGGCTATTGCACCGCACCACTAAAAACCAAGCCCATAAGGAGGAAGAGACCGTATGCTGATGACAGAATGGGGCAAGAAATTAAACCCGGAGGCTGTATTGCAGGAGTACCCCCGCCCGCAGATGAAGCGGGAAAGCTATCTGAACCTGAATGGCGCTTGGGATTACGCCATTACGGACTCAGATGTCCAGCCCAGTGCATGGGACGGCTCTATTTTGGTGCCCTTCTCCCCCGAAAGCGTGCTCAGCGGCGTAAATCGTACGCTGCAAAACGAGCAGACCCTGTGGTATCATCGCAGCCTTGTACTGCCTGATGGCTTTCTGCCTGAAAACGGCCGCCTGCTGTTGCATTTCGGCGCAGTGGATCAGGAAGCGGTCGTTTTGCTCAACGGCAAGGAAATGGGCAGCCACATCGGCGGCTACAATGCCTTTACCATCGATTTGACCGATGGGCTGTGCCAAGGTAAAAACCAACTGGTCGTCAAAGTGAAGGACGAAACGGATGCCGGTTCCCGTAGCCGCGGCAAACAGAAAACCGATCGGGGCGGCATCTGGTATACGCCCCAGAGCGGCATCTGGCAGACTGTATGGCTGGAAGCTGTGCCAGCAAAGTATATCCACAATTTGCAGATGATCCCCCATGTTGATACAGCAGAACTGGAGGTGACCGTGCAATCGGATGCGGCTGAAAAATGCGAATGCACCGTCACATTGCAAGGGGTCAGCCATACGCTTCAAACCAATACACCCACTTGCCTGCCGGTGAAAGATGTGCAGCTATGGAGCCCTGAAAACCCGCATTTGGAACCTTTTTCCGTGCAGCTGGGCGACGATCGGGTGGAAAGCTACTTTGCCATGCGCTGCGTGAGCGTCCAAAAGGACGACAAGGGCATCATGCGCCTGTTTCTGAACGGAAAACCCTATTTCCACAATGGTTTGCTGGATCAGGGCTACTGGCCGGACGGTCTGTACACTGCCCCCAGCGACGAAGCCTTGATCTACGACATCCAAACCGCCAAGGATCTGGGCTTCAACATGCTGCGCAAGCACATCAAAGTGGAACCCATGCGCTGGTATTATCACTGCGACCGCATCGGCATGCTGGTGTGGCAGGATATGCCCAGCGGCGGCGGCAAATACAAGCTGCCCGTCATTTCTGCGCCATTGGTGACCGGTATCCACCTCAAGGACAAGCATTACCGCTGGTTTGCCCGTGAGGATGCGGTGCAGCGTGATGCCTATTACGAGGAACTGGAAGAGATGATCCTTCAGCTGCGCAATGTACCCTCCATCGTTTTGTGGGTACCCTTTAACGAGGGCTGGGGACAATTCGATGCCGCCAAGGCCTGCGAGCTGATCAAAGAACTGGATGCCACCCGCATCATCGACCACGCCAGCGGCTGGCACGATCAAGGCATTGGCCAGCTGCAAAGCCTGCATGTGTACTTCCGTCCCTATCGCTTCAAGCCCGACAAGAAGGGGCGCGCCGTTGTGCTGAGCGAATTTGGCGGCTACAATCTGCGTGTGGAGGGACATTGCTTCAACCAGATCGATTTCGGTTATAAGAAGCTCAACGACGAAAACGAACTATGGGCTGCCTATGAAAAACTATTCCGTGAGCAGATTCTCCCTGCCATAGGCGAAGGTCTTGCAGCGACGGTCTACACCCAAGTAAGTGACGTGGAAGATGAGCTGAACGGTCTTTTCACCTACGACAGAGCAGTGGTCAAGCTGCCGGCCGATAAGCTGAAAGCCCTTAACCAAGAGATCGCAAAGCAATAAAGGAGGTGCGCCCCAATGAAGCTGGAAAAAGTGATCGCTGTTCGCTCCAATAAAACCGTTTATCTGGATGGCGATCGTGCGATCAAAGTATTCAACAACGATTACAGCAAAGCCGATGTGCTTAACGAAGCCTTGAATCAAGCCCGTGTGGAAGAGACCGGGCTGCCCATACCCGGTCTGCACGAAGTGACCAAAGTAAATGGTCAATGGGCCATCGTGATCGACTATATCGAAGGCAAAACGCTGGCGGAGCTGATGGAAGAAAACCCTGACCGCTACGATGAATACATGGAGCTGTTTGTGAAGCTGCAACTGGAGATCCATCGCCACACCTGCCCCATGCTGGGCAAGTTGAAGGACAAGATGAACCGCAAGATCAGCCAAAGCGCCTTGGATGCCACCACTCGCTATGAGCTGCACACCCGCTTGGAAGGCATGCCCAAGCATAATAAGCTGTGCCACGGCGATTTTGAGCCTCGCAATGTGATCATTCGGGAGGATGGCACTGCCTATATTCTGGATTGGGCCCATGCCACCCAAGGCAATGCCAGCGCCGATGCAGCCCGTACCTACTTGCTATTTTGGCTCAACGGCGATGTAGCCGGTGCAGAGAAATACCTGCGGCTTTTCTGCAAGAGGAGCGATACCGCTTTGCAGTACATTCAGAAATGGATCCCAATCGTGGCTGCCAGCCAGAGCGTGAAAGGCAAACCCGAGGAGCGGGAGTTTCTGCTGCAATGGGCCAATGTGATGGATTATGAATAAGCACGAAAATCCCCGTCAAGCAACGCTTGACGGGGATTTTCTATGCCCAAACCTTACACAGGCATGGTCTTCTGCTCCATGTTCAGCATGGTGGAATCCACCTTCAGCTGGGCAGCCTGACGATACTGGAAGAACTTGGGGGCAACCTGCGGGAACATGGCATAGCTGAGCACGTCTTCTTCCTGCATGTAGTAATCCCGGATCTCTTCGCGATACTTTTCCAGTTCCGGGGGAATATCATCGGCAGGACGATGAGTGATCACCTTGTCATCGCCGATGCACTTCTTGCGCACTTCGGGATCCACTTCGGCGGGCAGCTTGCCGTATTCGCCACGAAGCAAGCCCTTGGATTCCTTGGTGACCATCTTGTAGCGCTCGCCGCCCAGAATGTTCATAACAGCCTGAGTACCGACGATCTGGCTGGTGGGAGTGACCAGCGGCGGCAGACCGAAGTCCTTACGCACGCGCGGCACTTCGGCCAGCACATCGTAGTACTTATCCATGGCGTTGGCCTGCTTCAGCTGGCCGATCAGGTTGGACAGCATGCCGCCGGGAACCTGATAGATCAGGGTGTTGGCATCGGTCGCCAGCACACGGGCAGGATCACGCCAGCCGTCCTGAGTCAGTTCCTCAGCAACCTTGCGGAAGTGAGCAGCGATCTCGGTGAGAGCGACCAGATCCAGACCGGTGTCATACTCGGTGCCCTGCAGAGTGGCAACGATGGACTCGGTGGTGGGCTGGGAGGTACCGTTACCCAGAGCAGAGATACAGGTATCCACAACATCTGCGCCGGCTTCAATAGCCTTGAGCAGGGTCATGGCACCGGTACCGGTGGTGTCATGGGTGTGCAGTACAATGGGCAGGCTGGTCTCCTTCTTCAGCCGCTTGATGAGGCTGTAGGCGCTGTAGGGCAGCAGGAGGTTGGCCATGTCCTTGATGCAGATCAGGTCGGCGCCCATCTTTTCGATGTCGGCAGCCAGCTTGACGAAGTAATCCTCGGTGTGCACATCGCTGATGGTATAGCTCATGGCTACCTCAGCCTTGCCGCCGTACTTCTTGGTAGCGGTAACGGCAGTCTGCATGTTGCGCAGGTCGTTGAGGGCGTCGAAGCAGCGGATGATGTCGATGCCGTTTTCCACAGCCTTCTTGACGAAGAACTCAACAACATCATCGGAGTAGTGCTTGTAGCCCAGCAGGTTCTGGCCGCGCAGCAGCATCTGCAGCTTGGTGTTGGGCATGGCCTTGCGCAGCTTGCGCAGGCGCTCCCAGGGATCTTCATTCAGGAAGCGCAGGCAGCTGTCAAAGGTAGCGCCGCCCCAGCACTCCAGAGAGTAGTAGCCCACTTTGTCCAGCTTCTCGAGCATGGGCTCCATCTGGGAAAACTTCATGCGCGTTGCGGCCTGACTCTGGTGACCGTCGCGCAGGATGGTATCAGTAATTCCAACCTTAG
>JAZSRK010000142.1:0-8582 GCA_045538465.1 Candidatus Limiplasma sp.
GTGGAGTCGGAGGGTCGCAACCCTCCGACTGTGATCCGAAACCAGCGACATGCGCGGTGGTTTCGGAACCTTTGCGTAGCAAAGGATTCCTATCGCCGTTTGCCGCCCGGCGAGCCGTAGGCGAGTAGGCAAACGGTGCAAACCTCGTCGAAAAAGTCGCCATAGGCGAGTTTTTCGACGACCAAAGCCCTTGCAGAACGCAGGCTCTGCAAGGGCTTTGGTATGTTTTGGCTTTGGTAACGATCAGGCGTTGTATTCTGCGTTGATCTTGCTCAGCAGATCGATAATGGGCAGGCTCTGGGGGCACTGGGCTTCGCAGGCACCGCAACCGATGCACTTGGAGGCATCGTGGCCGTCCTTTACCATGTTGCCATAGTTCCAGCTGTGCTTCCAATCCTGACCCAGCATGGCGTTTTCGTTGTAGGCGTGGAACACATTGGGGATCTCCACATCGTTGGGGCAGGGCACGCAATAGCGGCAGCCGGTGCAGCCGATCGGCACACGAGCCAGATAGGTCTTCTTGAGTTCCTTGATGAGGGCCTTGTCGGCATCGGTCAGGCCGCCCACGGTCAGCTTGTCAAAGATGGCCAAGTTGTCATCCAGCTGCTCTTGGCTGGACATACCGCTGAGGATCGTAGCCACCTCGGCATAATCAGCCACATAGGCGAAGGCCCATTCCACGGCGCTGCGCTTCTCGGGGTAGGCTTCCATCAGGGCCTTTACATCGGCGGGAGGATTGGCCAGCGCGCCGCCGCGCAGGGGCTCCATAATAACCAGCGGGATGCCCGCCTTGCCGGCAGCCTTGAGGCCTGCTTCGGTAGCCTGCTTGTCGTCATCCAGATAGTTGTACTGGATCTGTGCCATGGCCCAGTCGAAATCGCCCAGAATATCCAAGAAGCAGGCGGCATCATCGTGGAAGGAGAAGGAGGGGTACTTGATGCGGCCATCTGCCATGGCTTCCTTCAGGAACTTCTTGTAGTTGAGGGAACGCATCAGTTCCATGCGATCCTTGCTCATGGCGTGGAGCAGGTAGAAGTCGATGGAGGCCACATCCAGCTTTTTCAGCTGCTCGTCGAGCAGACGGTTCATGTCCTTTTCTTCCTTCACCAGCCAGATGGGCAGCTTGGTGGCCAGCTTTACCTTTTCGCGGTAGCCGCCCTTGAGGGCTTCGCCCACCACCAGTTCGCTTTCGCCATTGTGGTAGGGGTAGGCGGTGTCTACATAGTTGATGCCCCGGTCGATGCCGCTGCGGATCATGGTGATGGCAGCTTCCCGATCGATGACGGTCTTGCCATCCTTTTGCATGGTGGGCAGGCGCATGCAGCCCATGCCCAAACGGGAAACGTCAAAGCCGAGTTTTCCAAAAGGAACGTATTGCATGATTGATCTCTCCTTTGAGGGAATGAATTGGATACCCTGATGATACAGGAAACAGCGGTGATTGTCCAGCGGTTATCAAAGAATAACACGCTTTATCAAACCGTTCTTGACAGGCTTTGCTGGAAAATGCTATGCTGAATCATCCCAAAGCAAAGGAGCTGACAGCGGATGCTGCTGGCGATTGTTCCCGCTCCATGCAAGGCATAAGGCGGCATTGTATGGAGAACCCCGGATGATAGGCCGCCTGCCTTGCTTGTTTTGTATAATGTATAAACAAAAGGAGCAAGCAAACCATGAAAAACAACGATAAGCGAACGGCTTTCAAACAAACCTTTAGCGAACTGCGTCCCTTCCTCACCCTGTGGCTGACCCAATCGTTCTCGGCTCTTGGCAGCGCCATGACCAACTTTGCTTTGGTCATTTGGCTGTATAACCGCACCGGTTCTGCCCTGACCACCGCCCTGTTGACGGTGTGTTCCTATGCTCCCTATGTGCTCATGAGCATCTTTGCCGGAGCCATCAGCGACCGGTGGAACAAGCGGGCCGTGCTTTTGTGGTGCGATACGCTGGCAGCGCTGTGCACGGTTGGTGTGCTGGTGCTTTTGCGCACCGGGCAGCTGGATGCGTGGCATCTGTACGCCCTCAACGCCCTTAACGGCCTGATGAACACGGTGCAGTCCCCTGCGGCGGATGTGGCGGTCACCCTGCTCACCCCGGAGAAGCACTACCAGAAAACCAGCGGCCTGCGGTCATTTTCCAACTCGCTGGTCACCATCATAACGCCGGTTTTCGCTACAGCATTGGTGACGCTCTTGGGCGTGGAGGCGGTCATCGCCTTTGACCTGCTCACCTTCGGGGCGGCGTTTCTATCGCTGCTGTTCCTCATTCGCATCCCGGAAGTGGAGAAGCCTGCGCAGGCCAAGGAAGGCATGCTCACCGCTGCCAAGGCCGGTCTGAGCTGGCTATCTCAGAACCTTGGCATCCTGTGGCTGATGTTGTTCTTGGCAGCCATCAACCTGATCGCATCTATCTACAATGCGGCGCTGCCTGCGCTGGTGCTGTCACGTCCCTACGGAGGCGAAATGGTGCTGGGCGTGCTGAACACCGCCACGGGCATCGCCACTTTGCTGGGCAGCCTGCTGGTCACTTTGTTGCCCACCCCCAAGAGCCGGGTGAAGACCATCTGCAACACGCTGCTCATCTCCATGAGCACGGAAAACTTCCTGCTTTCGCTGGGGCGCAGCCCGTGGGTGTGGTATATAGGTGCTGTGCTGGGCTGGCTGGTGATCCCTATCATGAGCGCCAATCTGGATGTGGTCATGCGCAGCCGCATCCCTGCCCATGTGCAGGGACGGGTGTACTCGGTGCGCAACAGCTTGCAATTCTTCACCATTCCTGTGGGCTACCTGCTGGGTGGTTGGCTGGTGGATAACGTGTTTGAGCCGCTGATGGCAAGGACGGATTCCCGGTTGCTGATCGGGCTGTTTGGCACGGGAAAAGGCAGCGGCGCTGCGTTTCTGTTTTTGCTGATCGGCTTTGCCGGTGTGGCGGTGTGCTTGATTTTTAGAAGGTTGAAGCACATCCGGGCGCTGGAAGAGGCTGGCGGGGAAACGGACGAAACGCCAGCTGTGCAAGCGTAAAACGATAGTCAAAAATGTTTCCGGAGATGGGGGTAACCTGTCTCCGGTTTTGTTTGTTGATGCATCGCATCCATACTGCTTAGATAAAGTCGCATATCTTGCGCCTTTGGCGCTCGCTATGCTTGCTTTTTTGCGCTGCGGCGCAGGTTTGTGGGCTCTGCCCACACCCGGCAGGGGTCTAAGAGACCCCTCAGACTGTCGAGAAACCCAGTTTTCGCACGAGCGAGAACTGGGTTTTTGCAAATAGCAAAGATAACGAACCAAAAACGAGAAACAAGCCCTGTGAAGACCGGTGTTTTGCTACCCACCTTGCCAGTTTTTTGAGGTTCATGGCAGCGAATTTAAGCCTGACCCAGTTGGTAACCTGAGCAAGGCCGCGGAAGGGAGTATAACGCATGGCGTGTTTTTCTTTGGCATCTGCGAAGACACGCTCAATCTTCTCTTTGCGTTTTTTGTAAAGCTCCTTGTAAAACGGGGTGTAACGAGCGTCTTCTGCCAGTTCAATAAAATCGTTCCAAACGTGCTGAGTAACTACCTTCTCACAACTTTGAGAGTGGGTACATTTGTGAATGGTCGGACAATTCTTGCAGATATAGCTGCGGCTTTTGTATTCTCTGTATCCTTCCCTGTTGGTCGTTGCATAGTGAAGAACGTTGTACTCGGGGCAGATGATGCAATCATAATACTCATCATAAACATACTTGTACCATTCATGACCATCTTCGAGCGTTTGAGGTCGTTTGTAAGCGGTTGAGAGAACTCTTCCATCTTCAAAGACTCGTTTGCATATATATGGAGTTTTGTAGGCTGCATCTGCAACAACTGCATGTATCTGAGGAAAGTTTACGGCCAGACGGTCGTACAACGGATGAAAAGCAACACTGTCGTGAACATTACCGGCTGTTACTATGGTGTCAAGGACAAACCCATGCTCGTCGCAGGCTGTATGAGCTTCATAGGCAAAACAATGCTTATGGTCTCCTTTGCGAAACATTCCGCTTTCCGGATCAGTCGTGGAAACAGTGATCTCCTTCTCTTCCGGCGGTTCGTCTCCGTCATCTTTGAATGGCTTTTTGCCATGTTCTTCCCTGTCTCGATTGATTTCTTCAAACAGTTCTTCTTTGTATCTGGCTGCCGCAACAGGCACCTTTTGTTTGATTTTGCGGTGGATGTTGGCGTTGGCTTTAATGTGCGTTCCGTCAATGTACACCGCCTCCGGTGCAAGACAGCCTGCACGGTTTGCTTCATACAGGATCCACTGAAATACCTGTTCGATCGTGTCTGAAGTAAAGCGGTGACGGAAGTTGTAGCTTACCGTTGAGAAATGAGGCAGCTCGTCGCTGAGAGCATAGCCTAAAAACCATCTGTAGGCAATGTTGACCTTGATCTCCTCCATTGTGCGTCTCAACGAAGGAATTCCAAATAGGTGCTGAATCATGACGATCTTGAACAGCACAACAGGATCTACGCTCGGACGACCATTGTCTTTGCAGTATAATTCCTCCACAAAGTCGTATATGTGAATAAAATCTACCGCACCATCTACTTGTCTTAACAGATGGTCTTTGGGCACTAGATCTTCCATGCTCAGAATCTCTACCACTCGACGGCGTAGTTCCTGCTGCTGATTCAACATGCTTCTTCTCTTCTTTCCCTCTTTTCTTCTATTTTACCATTTTTATATGAAAAAGCCCAGCTTTCGCTGGACTTTTTCGACAGTCTGGAACCCCCCGCAGAAATCTGCGGGGGGTTTCATTTATGGTAGCTTAGGCAATGGCTTCTTTCAGTTTGCTCAGGTCGATGCCTTCGCACTGGCTGATGGCTTCGTACAGCTTTCCAAGGGCAAACTTAACGCCGCCGGGCACATCACTTTCGGCATTCAGAGGCATTACCGGGTCGTGCACGCTAAGGCGCAGCAAGAACCATGCAGCGTTCAGCTCGTTTTCTACATCGAAGGAGATACGCACGCCCTCGCGATTGTCGGGGGCAATGTGCCACTCCTCGTGGTCTGTGCCGTACTGGAGCACATGCTCAATGGCCGTGCGTGCAGCAGCGCCAAAATCTTCAGCGGTAACAGAAAGACGGATCTCGGTGCTTTCCACAGGCTCACGCAGACCATCCAGCAGCTTGCTGAGAGTCTCGCCCTGCTGCTTCATCTGCATGGCCTTGATCAGCAGAACCGTTACCAGATACATACCGTCATCCAAGAAATGATTGTCCTTAAGGGCAGCGTGACCGCTGGTCTCGATGGCCAGAGGGCAGTTGACACCTGCTTCGTTGAGGCGCACAGCTTCGTCGATAACGTTGCGGTAGCCTCTCTTATAGCGGTAGTGCTCGCCGCCCCACTCCTTGATGAAATCGGCCAAGCCGGAGGAGGTAACAGAGTCGGTAACAATGGTGGCGCCGGGCTGCTCATCCAGCAAAATGGCGCTGATGAGGGCGATGAGGCGGTTGCGGTTGATCTCCTTGCCGGTGTGGTCTACGATAGCGGCACGGTCGCAGTCAGCATCGAAGATGATGCCCAGATCGGCCTCGGCCTTCTTAACAGCTGCGGAGATAGAAGCCATGGCTTCCTTATTTTCAGGGTTGGGAATATGGTTGGGGAAGCGGCCATCCGGCTCCAGGAACTGGCTGCCGTCGATCCATGCGCCCAGTTCTTCCAGCATGTTGGCATAAAAGCCGCCTGCGCCGTTGCCGGCATCCACTACCACGTGCAGACCCAGCAGGGGCTTGGGCACTTCGGGCTGAATGCCAGAGATGATCAGATCCATCAAATGGCGCTGATAGGTGGGCAGGAAGGGCGTTTCAACTACCTTGCCAGCAGCCTGCGCAGCTTCGGGCAAGTTGGCTGCCAGATCCAGAATATCATCCAGATCGTGGAAACCGATGCCGCCGCCCTGTGCAAAGAACTTCATGCCATTCATCACCCAAGGATGGTGGCTGGCAGTGATCATAACAGAGCCATCCGGCTGGAAGCCTTCGGTCAGAATGGCCATGTACATGGCAGGGGTGGTGCACATGCCGTAATCGTGCGCCGTTGCGCCAGTGGAAACAATGCCCTCTGCAGCAGCCTTGATCAAATCAGGACCGGAAACGCGGCTGTCCCGCCCCAAAGCAATGCTGATCTCTGCCACAGGCTTGTTTACCTGCTGAGCCGTCCAATGAGCAAAGGCAGCGCCCAGCGTTTTGACCACATCGGGGGTCAAAACAGCGTTTTCGCCAACAGCAACACCACGAACATCCGAACCGCTCTTCAACTTACGATAATCCATATTGTCCTCCCTCGCTTATGCATCCAATTGTGCCATGCCTTCATCTGCACAGCTGCGCAGCAACAGATAAAGGGGTTTGAGACGTAGAAAATCCTTGGCGACCATTTCGGTCAGCCTGCCTTGGTAACATAGTTCAAATGGTATATTCACCCTTTGAACATAAATCTCCTTCAAGGGGTAGAGCATTGCCAGATCCACCGGCAACCCTGCGGGAGGCTTCATGCGCTGGTACGCATCGCCAAAGATGTGCAGCGTATCGTCGGGTATGCCGCATTGGCGAAGCACCTTGCGCACCTCTTGCGGCTTGTTTTCCATACGCCGCCGCAGCGCATCCATAGCCGGGCGGTTAGGCCCCCAGAAACCAAGCCCCCATACCATGCGATCGGCACCCAGCTCGAACCAATAGGTCACACAGGTCTCGCGTGCTTCCCCGCCGCGGCGGAAAAGCAGCCACAGGTGATCCCGGAAGGGAGATTTATCTTTGGTGAAGCGGGTATCCCGGCGCAAACGAGCCAAACACTTGGAAGGTCTTGTCTCCATATCCGGCGCAATGGACAGCATGGTTTCGGCCATGCTGTCGATAAACTGATAGAAGGGTTCCTTCACATGGGTGCGGTATTCGTCCTCGTGCGCTTTGTAGAAGGAGATATCGTTATGAAAACGAATGTCCAGAAAAAACTTGATGGTGTCTTCCGTAAAACCGGTAAACATGAAAGTGCATCCTTGTCTTGTAATTATTTACGGGAACGTCTGCTGCGGGGAGATTCGCTTCCCTGCTGAGAGGACAGACCGCCGCCGAAGGAAGCGTCGGAGGGCTGGTCAGGCAAAGTCTCGTAGCCATCGTACAGGTTCTGATAACCATCGAAGCCATCGCTCATTCCATCCATTCCGTAATCGGACGAATAGCCCAGCCGATCGTCGCCGATCGTCTCAGGCTGGTCATAGCCGTATACACCCTCAGCGCCATAGTCGTAGGACTGATAGCTGTTCATGGGGTCGTAGGCCTGTTGGTCGTAGCCCTGTTGATCGTAGCCTTGCTGGTCGTAGCCTTGCTGGTCATAACCCTGCTGGTCGTAGCCCTGTTGGTCATAACCCTGCTGATCGTAGCCCTGTTGGTCATAACCCTGCTGGTCGTAGCCCTGCTGGTCGTAGCCCTGTTGGTCATAACCCTGCTGATCGTAGCCCTGTTGGTCATAACCCTGCTGGTCGTAGCCCTGTTGGTCATAACCCTGCTGATCGTAGCCCTGTTGGTCATAACCCTGCTGGTCATAACCCTGATCGGTATAGTACGCTTCTGTGCCGAAATCTTCTTCCGCAGCGCCTTCCGAAGGCTGCTGTTCATATGCTGACGCATCATTCTGCTGATAGGGCTCTTCGGTCATCTCGTAATCAGCAGATCGATCAGGCATCTCCGCTTCAAAACCCTCATCGCCCATATCGCCATAGTAACCCTGACCCAAGGAAGAATAGCTTTCCTGCTGAAGATCCTCCTCTTCGGGCGGCAAGGTGAGCGCTTCAACAGGGGGCAGATCCCAGTCGTCACCGGTTTGGTCGAAAACATCGCTGCTGTTATCAACAGGCGTACTGTTTTGGCTTAGGGTCGCCTTGGAAGCAGCGGCCATTTCTTCGGGATTGATAACGGTATAGTCGCGTCTGTGAGCACGTTCCAAATGGTCGTAAGCGGCTTCGGAAGCCTTCTTGTTTTCGCTGCGCTTCTTAGCTGCCACGATGAGCAGACCAGAAGATGCAAGCAGAAAAACGCCTGCCACGATAAGTGCGGGGAGAAGGAACTTTTGGATCAGCTTAGGGATCGTACCAATGGACTCGTGATGGATCGGTGCCCATGTGGCAGGAACAAAGGTAGGCTCGGCCGTGGGTACGGGCGGCGGTGTCGGGGTCGCGGGAACAGGCGTGGGATCGTACACCGCGATCTGCATTTCGTTGCTATGGAAACTGCTCTCGTTTTCCAACGGGTCTTTAGCAGTGGCAGTAAACTGATACTTACCGGAGGTAGATAGCACCGTATCGCGGGACATGGTGCGGCTTTCGCCTGCCTTGATAAGCTCGAAGGTGTACAGATCCACATAGCCGTGGGATACCTTCACGTTGGTGGCATCCACCTTGCTGTCGTTGGTGATGGTCACGGTAAAGCGCACACCAGCAGGATCGTCGTATACTTCGGTGCGGTCAGGAACCGCGGTCAGGGTCAGATGCAGGGCATCCTCGGGATTCATGGCGGTCACGGACAGGGTATTGCTGGCGGTGCTCACCTCGGTGCCGGTGGCATCGA
>JAZSRK010000067.1:0-20901 GCA_045538465.1 Candidatus Limiplasma sp.
TTCGAAGTCGTAGTCGATCACGTTGTTGGGATCCAGACCGAAGGGCTCCACGGCAGCGGGCTGCTGAGCGGAGTTGATGACCAGGAACTGATAGCTTGCGGCGTCGTCAGCCAGCTCCACGCACTCGGGAGACAGGGCGTACTCGACCCACAGCTTGGCGGCGTTGGGATGCTCACAGCCCTCGAAGATGGCGGTGGCGCCGATCTCGAAGGAGGTGCCTTCCTCGGGGATGATCAGGGCGATGTTGTCGTAGCCGGAGAGGATCTGGGCGATTCCGTCGTGCAGGAAGCCAACGCCGATGACGCACTCACCGATGCCGACCTTCTTGGAGGGGCCGGAACCGCTCTTGGTGTACTGAGCGATGTTCTTGTCCAGATCTACCAGGTACTGGATACCGGCATCGTGGCCCTTCATCTGGACCATGGTGTTGATGACCAGCTTGGCGGTACCGGAGGTGTTGGGGTTGGACAGCCAGATCAGACCCTTATAGTCGGGGTTGAGCAGGTCGTCCCAGCCCTTGGGAGCTTCCAGACCCAGACGATCCAGCTCTTCGGTGTTGACCATGAAGCCCAGAATGCCCTTGTAGATGCCGTACCAGTAGCCATCGGCGTCGCGGTACATGGGGCCAGCCAGATCAGCTGCGTTCTTGGCTTCGTAAGCCATCAAAAGGCCAGCCTTGGCGCTCTCGTTGTAGGGGTCGGTGGTGCCGCCGAACCAGACGTCACCAGAGGGGTTGCCGGCTTCTTCGTTGATCTTGGCCTGCACTTCGCCGGTGGAGAGGCGCTGGGGGTAGACCTTGATGCCAAACAGTTCTTCGAAATGCTTGGCAGCAGCCATCAGGTAGGGCTCCTCGCAGGAACCGTAGACGATCAGTTCGCCTTCAGCCTGAGCAGCAGCGACCAGGTCGGGATCGAAAGCGGGTTCTTCAGCGGCGGCAACGCCGATGCAGCTGAGCAGCATCATAGCGGCCAACAGGATAGAAAGCAGTTTCTTCATGAGTGATTCCTCCATTTGTTTGGTTATGGAATTGTGCAACGTTCACAGGCTATTGCCTGTTTGTACTAAAATTATACATGATTGTGAAAGACTTGTCAACCGGTATATTGTCCTCTCCTCGCCTCGCCATTCCTTGACATCCCGCCGCACATTAGCTATGATGGGTATACAGACGGCTGCTCATGCCGCCGCACAGTAAGCAAAAGCCAAGTGAATGATCAATAGAGGTGTATTTTCATGTTGGATCAGACCGGACGCTATACCCTTGCCAACTACAGCACAATGGAACCCTTTTGCAGCTTCCTGCCCGGCATTGCGGGCGAAATTGGCGTGCCCATGTGGTGCTACTACGTCAACCGGGGGCAGTGCATCTCCAGCTTTGGCATTGAGGATAAGGATCATGCCATTATGGAGTTTTTCCCGGCTCATCAGGCGTACCAGTATACCCAAAAGGTGGGTTTCCGCACCTTCCTCCGGCTGGGCGGGCAGCTCATCGAGCCGTTTTCCAATGTGCTCCATCCCCATGAAATGCACATTGGCATGAACGACCTGCGCATTACCGAGACCCAGCAGGGCATCGCCACGGAGGTGTGCTACTTCACCCTGCCTGAGGAGCGGGGCGCTGCGCTGGTGCGCCGGGTCACGCTGACCAACCGTTCCAACGCCGCCATGCAGCTGGATGTGCTGGACGGCATGCCCGCCCTGATGCCCTTTGGCATCAACCTGCACAACACCAAGCACATGACCCAGACCGCCAAGGCTTGGATGCAGGCCGAAAAGGCTGCGGATGGCTCCGCTTTCTTCCGGGTGCGTGCCAGCATGGAGGATACCAGCGACGTGCAGCAGGTGCTGGGTGTTCATTTTGCCGCCGCCCGCACCGAGGATGGCAGCGTAATGCCCGTGTTTGTGGATCCCCGCCACATCTTTAGCTATGATACTTCCCTTGCCAGCCCCGCTGGCTTCCTGTCCGCGCCCTTTGCCCAGTGGGCAGAGCAGCCGGAGGTCACGGTGAACATCCTGCCCGCCTGCTTCTTTGGCCGTCAGGTGCAATTGAAGCCGGGCGAGAGCTGCACCCATACCCTGCTGATCGGTCAGGCGGAAAGCAAGGAACGTGCCACCGACCTGATCACCCGCATGCTCACCGGCGATATGGTGGAAAAGAAGTACGCCCGTGCCATTGAAATGACCGAGCAGCTCACCGATCCCATCGCCACCAAGACTGGCGATCCCGTGTTTGACCGCTACAGCCGCCAGACCTATCTGGACAACCTGCTCCGTGGCGGCTCCCCGGTGGAATTGCCCGGCGGCAAGGTGGTGTATGTCTACAGCCGCAAGCACGGCGACCCGGAGCGTGACTACAACGCTTTCCGCATGCGCCCGGAATACTATTCTCAGGGCAACGGCAACTTCCGCGATGTAAACCAGAACCGCCGCTGCGATGTGCTCTTCTCCCCCAAGGTAGCCCGCAGCAACGTGCACATGTTCTATAACCTTTTGCAGGCCGACGGCTACAATCCGCTGGTGTTGGACTATGTGCAGTTCACCCTGCCGGAGGACGCACAGGCAGAGCTGTTGGCACTGGTAAGCGAAAACGGCCGTGCCGCTGCCGAAAAGCTGCTGGGCGGCTCCTTCACCCCCGGTCAATTGCGCATGGCATTGGAAGATTGGGCTCTGTCTGTGCCGGTTGAGGACTTCTTTGCCAAAGCCATCGCCGCTGCAAAGCATGGCGTCACCGCCACCTTTACCGAGGGCTACTGGACCGACCACTGGACTTACAATCTGGATCAGATCGAAAGCTACCTGAGCGTATACCCGGAGGATGAGACCCAGCTGCTCTACGAAGATGACAGCTACACTTGGTTCCAGTCCCCCGAGTGCGTGCTGCCCCGTGCCCAGCGCTATGTGGTCACCGACAAGGGCGTGCGTCAATACAAGCACTTGGAAAAGAACCCCGCCAAGGGCGCCCAGCTCACCGCCCCCGATGGCACCGTGATGCACGCCACCCTGATGGAGAAGCTCATCACCTTGCTGGCCACCAAAACCGCCACGCTGGATCCCTTCGGCATGGGCATTGAAATGGAAGGCGGCAAGCCCGGCTGGTACGATGCCCTCAACGGCCTGCCCGGTTTGCTTGGTTCCTCCATGCCGGAAACGCTGGAACTGTGCCGTGTGCTTAGCTATGTATCCCAGCGCAACGCCGCTGTGGCTCGTCCCATCTCCATGATGGAGGAAGCTGCCAAGCTGGCTGCCACCATCACCGTGGAACTGGAAAACCAGCAGGATATCTGGCAGCAGGATGGCGAGATCCTGCCCGTATGGAACGCCCTGAACGATGCCCGGGAAGCCTACCGTGCTGGTCTCAAGAATGGCGCCACCGGCCGCAAGGTGGAGGTCACTCCCGAAGAGATCACCCGGATGCTGACCATTTGGTCTGCCTATGTGCAAAAGGCCGTAGAAAAGGCCATGAAGCTGGGCGGCGGTCTGTGCCCCACCTACTTTGCCTATAACGTTACCCAGTATCATCAGGACGAGGATGGCTTGCACCCCGAAGCCTTCCAGCTGGTAAAGATGCCCGACTTCTTGGAAGGTCAGGTGCGCTGGCTGCGCCTTGATAAGACCCTTGAAGAAAAGCAGCAGCTGTGCTCTGCCGTCAAGGAAAGCCGCCTGTACGACCGCAAGCTGAACATGTACAAGGTGAACGCCGCTTTGGGCGAAGCCTCCTACGAGATCGGCCGTGCCCACGCTTTCACCCCCGGCTGGCTGGAAAACGAATCCGTTTGGCTGCACATGGAATACAAGTACCTGCTGGAGCTGCTCCGCTGCGGCCTGTATAGCCAGTTCGCCGAGGACTTCCACCGTGCCGCCGTGCCCTTCCTTGACCCCAAGGTATACGGCCGCAGCCCCTTGGAGAATTCCTCCTTTATCGCATCCAGCGCCAACCCGGATCCCGCCATCCATGGCAAGGGCTTCGTGGCTCGCCTGTCTGGCTCCACTGCCGAGTTCCTGTCCATTTGGCAGATCATGATGCTGGGACAGAACCTGTTCTCCCTGAAGGACGGCGCTCTGACCCTGACCCTCGCCCCCGTGCTGCCCGATTACCTGACCCTTGGCTGCAACGCCATCGAGGCCACATTGCTGGGCAAGACCAAGGTGGTCTATCATATTCAGCCTGGCAAGAGCTACCTGCCCGGCAACTACAGCCTCAGTGGCATGAACGTGCGCTGGCAGGATGGCACCGTCAGCAGTTATGCGGATGGTCAGCCCACCGGCGAGGATGCCCAGCGCATTCGCCGTCAGGAGGCTGCTTTGATCGAGGTGACCCTGACTGAGGGCAAGCCTTTCCAGTACTGCACTCAGTGCGGCGCCAAGATGTCCGGCAGCGTCCGCTTCTGTACCGAATGCGGTGCCCCCATGCCGGTGGTGGCTCCTGTAGCAGCCCCCGTGGCTGCCCAGCCGCAGCAGATGCCGGTAGGCCAGCCGCCGGTGTTCACCCCCGCTTCCAGCGAGCCTATTCAGCTTGAGCAATTCCAGCAGCCAGCGTTTCAGCCTGCTTCGGATGAACCCATCCAGCTGGGGTAAAGTGGTAGATCATACCCTGTAGTGGGGCTCAGACTGTCGAGAAACCCCCGGGTGGAGTCGGAGGGTCGCAACCCTCCGACTGTGATCCGAAACCAGCGACATGTGCGGTGGTTTCGAAATCCTTGCGTAGCAAGGGATTCCTATCGCCGTTTGCCGCCCGGCGAGCCGTAGGCGAGTAGGCAAACGGTGCAAGCCTCGTCAAAAAAGTCGCCATAGGCGAGTTTTTCGACGACCTGAAATGGCGTATGCTCCCATTGCGGAACATACGCCATTTTTATATTACGGTATCCAATCCCCCAGCGCCATCTCCAAGGCTTCGGTGTAGCAGCAATGCAGCAGTACACCATCCACAGCCACGGCATCGGTAAAAGCATCCAAGCGATAGGCGGTAAGCGTGCGCACTGCGCCATTTGGCTGCGTCAGGCTGATGCGCCAGCGAGGTAATGCATCCCCCGGCGACCAGTCCTTTGGCACCGTGCCGGAAAAACTCATGTTGCAGAGACGGTTTACCAGCGCTTCGGCTCTTTCGTAGGGCACTTCCTGTCCATTCACGGCAGCAGAGTTGTCGCAGAGCCATTCCCCATTTTCGCTCAATTCCGGCTGCCCATCTTCTGTAACACGCAAGGTCTGGGTATACACCACCGTAAAGGAGCCGTTTTCGGTCTCCACGTCTATTTGGGCGGGGATGGTGCCAATATTCGCCGGGTGCAGGGTGACCAGTTTTTCCGGCGCTGCAGCCACCAACGGCTCCACCAGAAAACGGCTCACCAAGTATGCTTGCCCCTCATAGGCACAGGTGTAAAAGTACTCCCCCTCTGCCCTGCCAAAAACAAAGCGGAGCTGCTGGGCTGGCATGGTCTCCACCACCATCTCGCCAGCCTCGTTGATGCGGGTGAACATTCCCTCCCGCTGGTGGATATCCACCGTGCAAATGGGGTCATCAAACCCGTTTTCCGCAGAAAGCGCTTCCGCATCGCCCAAAGGGGTACCCAGCCGGAAATTGTTCAGGGCCGTGATCAATGCAGCAGCAGAATCCAGCGCCAGAGGGTAGGTGACCGGGGTTTCCATTGCGCCGGTGACCACCCCGGCCGCATCCACCGAAAGGGTCAGTTCCATTTGGGCGGTGGGCTTGGTAATGACGAGACGGTCCACCAGATCGCCCTCCAACTGAGGCTGCGTTACCGGCAGCAGCTGATTGGCGGTATAGCCAAAAATCTCCGGAATGCCAGCATCGCACATATAAATGCCCGCATCGCCCGACCAGCGGTAGTAGCTGTACGTGGTATTGGGTACGCCATTGCCGATGAACAGCACATCCTGCCTGCCATCGGTATAGGTGATGGTAACGGTCATCTTGGGCGGCTCAAGCCCCATATCGGCCAGGTGCTCGGTCACCTCAGTTGCATCCCGGGTGACCACATCCTCTATTGCAATGGTGGAGACTGCTTTGATCAGCTCTGCGCACAAGCTGTCGTTCAGATCCAGCAGCTGCCCATCCCGTTCCAACAGCAACACGCCGTCTTGGTAGCGCAGGGTATAGCTTTCCCCCTCGCGGTGCGAAACGGTAATGCTGCTTAGTTGTTCTGTATCGTTTACCTGCAAGGTCTCGTAGTTGAGCACCGGCGCCGGGTCGGGGTAGAGCTTCCCTTTGGGTGCTGGGTGCAGCCGCTGCACTACCACCACTGCCGCCAAAGCCAGCACGATCAAGCTGAGCAGCGCAGCCAGCCACCACCGGGACGGTGTCTTTTTTTCTTTCTTTTTCTGCGGATGCTGCATAGTACTCCCCTATCTGTTTTTGTCTGTTACCGGTTGCGCCGAGGGATCAGTACCAGCAAAGCGGCGATAAAGCATAACAGCGGCAAAGCGATGATCAACATCACGCCCAAATGCTGGCTGCCCGCTGTTAACGCAGGGCGAAACGCCGACGAGGATGCAATATTCAAAGAAATGGTGTCCTCCGGCATCAAAGCATTCAATACTGCCATGACGAATTGTTCGCCAAAGGTGCGCTGATAGATGTATTCGTCCATCAACGTTGCGCTGTTGCCAATAACAAACATCCTGCTCACGTTGCCGTTGGCGTGCATACGATGGGCGTAGAGCGCCACAGGCAATTCACCCACCCGGTCGCCGGGCTGCTGCTCGATGGTATCCAGTCCATCCCGCACATTGCGAAGGTAGCCGTTGGGACCAGTCTTGAGCACCGTCGCTACGCTGAGGCTCAAATCGCCGGTGCCCGGTTCTTGCGGCGTCTCAAAGGCGCAGGCCGCCGGGGTCATGAGCACATCCATACCGGAGGCGATCAGCGGCAGGGTCAAGTCGATGGGCTCCATATAGGGCAGCAAATACAACGTTTCGCCGTAGTAGCTGCCGGTATCCTGCGCTCCCGCCACAGCCACACCATCCAACGGCACAACACCGTAGCTGCGCAAAAGTGCCAGATAGTTGGGCATATTCCAGACAGGGTCGGTATAATCCCTGACTACGAACAGGTTGCCGCCCTCTTGTGCAAAAGCCTTGATCTGTTCGATCTCGGTATCGTCCAGATCGTTCACGGGGCAGCCGATCAGCAGCACATGAACACCTTGCAGCGTATCGCCTGCCAGCAGGTTCACCGGCCGCGTCTCGTATTGGTAGCTATTCATCAGCCCTACCAGAACGGAAAAATCCTCCATGGTGTATTCGCCATGCCCTTGCAAAAAGCCCACCACCGGCACTGCTGCCTGCGTGGTGTAGAGGATCGCCTCGGTCAGGCGCTTTTCGTAGTTGATGCCTTCCAAAACAAAATCGCCCAGCTCGATATCGTAGCCTTGGGTGAAGAAATCGCCGTAGTTGAGCACCTGATAGCGCCCCGTAGCCGGGCAGTTGACAACGATGGTATCCGCCTCCAAGGGAGCTTCCGGGTCGCCGGAGAAGCGGGTAAGAATACCCGGATTGCGGTTGATATCGGTTGGGATCACATGTATCCTATCCGAAAGAACCGCATAGCGCTTGAGCACTTGCAATAGCTGAGAATCCTGCTCGCCATTCTGGTAAAGCAGGTATAGCTCCGCATCGTTTTGCAGCCCAGCCATGGCTGCTGCGGTCGCTTCGCCGGTGGTGGCATATTGGTTAAAGCTCATATCCCGGCTAAGGCCGTACCGTTCCTCCGCCGATTGCAGCGCCACATTGCCCAAAACCACCGCCGCCACCACCAGCGCCATCAGCAGCGTACCCAGCTTGCCGTGCCGCCATTTGGGCTGGCGAAGTTTGTTTTTCAAAGAAGAAAACCACTGCTTCATACGCCGCCTCCTTCCGAGAAGCGCCGGGCATCCAGCACACGAATGGCACCTACGAGGCATACAGCAATAAAGCTAAGGAAAAACACCACGCAGGACGGGCTCAGCTGCCCCAGCAAGAAAGGCTCGTAACGATCGTACAGGCTTACAAAGCCCAGCATGGCGCTCAGCCACGCCAGCGGCACATGCGCCGCCAGCAGATCCACCATCCAGAGAAAAAAGTTGGCAGCAAAGCCAGCAATGGCGCCCGTCATCTGGTTTTTGGCAAAGCAGCTCACCAGCAGATCCAGCGCCAAAAAGCTGAGGCTTTGCAGCGTAAAGCCCAGAAAGCCCACCAGCCATTCGCCGAACCAGACCTTGCCATAGATCGCGATAATGAGGGTATACACATTGCTAAGAGCAATGGTAATGAGCATAACACAAGCGGCTGCCAGATACTTGCCCACCACCACGCCCGCAAGGGACACCGGTGCCGTCAGCGGCAGCTGTTCCGTTTTTTTCTGGCGTTCTTCGCAGATGAGGCGCATGCTCAGAAGGGGGCACAGCAGCATGCTCATCAGCGTCAACTGGGATAGGAAGCCCAGCAGATCGCCGGATAGGTTTTGCAGATTGTACAAATAGAAAATAAGCCCCGCCAGCGTAAGAAAGGCGCCGGTAAACACATAGCCCACGGGCGTGCGGTAATAAGCGAGAAGATCCCGCCGAAAAACAATGCCCATACATATCCTCCTAAGAATGAAGGGTGGCGGCTCAATCGCCGGAAATAGCGCTTAAGAAGATCTGCTCCAAGCTGTCGCCCTGCCTTGAAAGGTGCAAAATAGGCGCGCCCAGCTGGCTGCACAGCGCAAACAACCGTTTCTCCGGCTCAGCCACCCGCTCAAAGGTAATAAGCGCTTCGGTCGCATGCTCCTGCCCGATAGGCTGCGGCACCACCGACTTTACGCCGTCCAGCGCCCGGAGCTTGCTCAAAAAAGCGCCTTGAGCAGCAGCCACCCGCAGCCTGAGGATCGTTTCCTCCCCTTGCGCCAATTGCGCCATAGGGCTATCCAGCTTTACCACGCCCTGATGCAGAATGACCACATGGTCGCAAAGCTGCTGCACCTCGGTAAGGATGTGGGAAGAAAACAAAATGGTGCGCCCTTTGGACAGGGAGCGGATCAACTGACGTATCTCCGTGATCTGCTTGGGGTCCAGACCCACGGTGGGCTCATCCAGCACCAACACATCCGGATCGCCGCAGATGGCTTGGGCGAACCCTGCCCGTTGACGGTAACCCTTGCTCAGGTGCCCAAGCAGGCGGCTGCGCATGTCCGTAAGTCCCGTCAGTTCCATGATCTCCTTTACATGGGCGGGAATGGCCTTGCGCTCCACGCCCCGCAGCTCGGCAGCGTAGTGCAGGTATTCCCTGACGGTCATTTCGTCGTACAGGGGCGGCTGTTCGGGCAGATAGCCAAGCCTGCGCTTGGCCTGCAAAGGCTGCAGCAGGGAGTCGTACCCATCGATGAGCGCCTGACCGGAGGTGGGTGCCAGATAGCCTGTAAGTATGTTGAGCAAAGTGGTTTTGCCTGCGCCATTCTGCCCAAGCAGCCCCAGAACCTCGCCTTTTTTTACCTCAAGGGTAACGCCGCTGAGGGCCTGTGCACTTCCATAGCGCTTGGTAACGCCGCAAAGCTGGATCATCCGGCGGTCGCCTCCTCCCGAAACTCGGTTTCAAACCATACCGCTTCATTATAACACAGATGCAGAGCGGGATGATGAATTCTTTGTAAAAAAGTACCGCTATGCAAATGTACCGCCCGCATGCTATCATCTTACTGGTGTATCCGGCAAAAATTTTTTCCACTTTGGCATTATGTTGCAAGAAAACCGCCGGATGTTTCGTTGATTGTATGAGTAAGATCCCCCGCCGGTTAAAAAAAGCAAGCGGCGGGGGTATTTACGGAGGTTCGGGAATGACGAACTTTGAGGAACTGTACGAGAAGTACGCCACCGACGTACTACGGGTGAGCTACTTCTATCTAGGCGACAGGCAGCGGGCCGAAGACGTATGCCAAGACGTTTTTGTGCGGCTGATGACCAACGCACCAGATCTGGAAGAAGGTCGGGAAAAAGCGTGGCTGCTAAAGGTAGCCCTCAACCGCTGCCGCGATCTATGGCGTGGTGCATGGGTAAAGCGTGTAGTGCTTGGCAGCCCGGTATTTGAAATGATCCCCGCCCCGGATGAGCACGAAAGACGGGATGAAGAGGAAGCCATGATGGTCGCCATCCATCAATTGCCCGCCACTTTCCGCGAAGCCATTCTACTGTATTACTACCAAGGGTACGGCATCAGCGAGATCGCACAGATGCTTGATCTGCCGGAAGGCACCATCTCCAGCCGCCTTTCCCGCGCACGAAAGAAGCTGGAACAGATACTTACCGAAGGAGGACTTGCATCATGAAAGTGCTCAAACAACTGCCCGAAATTGCCAACCGTCAGCTGGGCGGCCTGGAAGCGGACGCCCGACTGCTGGCCCGCATCAAACTGAACGCTGCGGAAGGAAGCGGGCAGCGCTATCGAACCGCACCCCGGTTTCAAGTTATTTTGGCTGCCTGCTGTGCGCTGGTGCTGTGTGTAGGCGGTGTGCTGTGGGCCATGTCCCCCAGCGGTGGCTCCCTGCCGCTCAATGGCAGCGACAGTTTGCTTGATACCCACGCAGCCGGCGGCGCCACCGTTGCCACCGCTCCCCCTGTGACCGGCGACCTGCCCGAAGGCACCATTACCATGAGCGGTTCCAACGCCCGCGGCGGCAACAGCCTGTTTGCCACCAACAACGGCAAGAGTTTCCCGCTCATTACCGTTGGCCAAGCTACCTACCGCATGCTCACCTACCCGGACGGCATTTCCTCCGCTTTGCTGGGCGAAGAGTTGGGTCTGGTAAACGAGTTTAACATGGAGCCTGCCCTCGGCAGCGGCGATATCATCTCCAATGCAGCCAGCCCCGGTGCACCGGTCTATACCGTTCACGGTATGCAGGGCGCTATGGTAGCCGCCAAGGTGGATGGCAGCCTGCGGGTATTCCAGCGCATCAGCTATTCCGGTACCGCTGTGATCGGCAGCGAGACCTTGGGCGATACCCTTTGCAGCCCCGACCAAGTGCAGTGGCTGAGCCTTGACGGCATTACCGTAAATGGCGCACAGGCACAAGACCTGATGCGCACGTTGCTGAACGATGCCGACTTCTGCTCCACCGGTGCAAGCGGCTCCGGCTCTTTGCAGATCGGCCTCAGCAACGGTCTGATTTTGCAGCTGTTAGTAGGCGACGACACCGTAAGCGCCTGCGGCACATGGAGCTGCCCCGGCTTCTTCGAAGCCTTTTCCCAGCTGGTAGGAGAGTAAGTCTAACGTACGTTTGTTACAATTGTATTACACCCATCTGTGGCGTATCAAACTACAGATGGGTGCTTTTTATGCGCGTGCCACCAAGTGTCGTCGCCTTCGTAACACTTATAACAAAACACTTTGATGACCCGTTTGTTTACACCTTCTATCTTGACCGCCCACTGTGCGCCCCCTATAATCAAACTGTAATTATTACAGAATAATTACAAGTCATCCGATCAGGAGGTACACACGATGAGAACCAATATCCAGCGGCTGCTCTGCTTGCTTATGGTGCTTTTGTTGACCCTTGGCGGTTTTGCGACCGCTTTTGCCGCCGAGACCTTGCCCGGAGCCGCCACTGACGATACGATCGCCACGCCCCCATCCAGCCAGCCATTGACACCTATTCAAACCAACAAACCTGCTATGTCTGCGCCTGAGGATGAGGAAAGCACCGAAGACATCGTTATCGAAGTGGAGCTGACCGACGATGAAGCAGCTACCGATGCGCCTGAGAACACCCCCCATGAGACCATCGGCGACCCAGAGAAGGATCACGAGCCCATGGCAGCCATGTACGAAGATGAAGCCGTGGATGTGATCCAGCTGGGCGTTGTTCGCTCCATTATTCTCGCCAACGGCCAGCGGCAGGAAGTAGACACCGCCCTATTGACCTTTGGCGAAGAGATCCCGGAGGAAAAAAAGCTGGGTTATGTGCATGCGCCCCGCACCGGCCAAGCCGGTTTGAGAGAGACCCCTGCCAAAGGTGGTAAAGTGATCACCCAGCTGAAAGCCGGACAATTATTTGCTGTGCTGGCGCTTGAGGAAGACTATGCCCTGATCAACGTACAGGGTACGGAAGGCTGGCTGCGGCTGGACTGTCTGCGCTATCTGGAGGAGACCGACAGCGGCTTTGCAGCGGTTTCCGCACAGCCCTCGGCAGCCAACGCACAACAAAACGGCAATGCTGCCGAAGAAGCCGATCCCGACGAAGTTGCCATTTCTGGCGACATGCCCACACCACCCGATTTTCCCACCAAAGCGCTTTTGAGCCTGAATGGAGAAACGGACGGCCCCAACAATGTAAACCTGCGCAACCTGCCCACCAAGGAAAGCGCCAAAGCCGCCGCATGGCGCATCGGTACCAGTATTACACTGCTTTCGTGGCAAGATGGCTGGTATCTGGTAGAAGCGGACGGCGTATTGGGCTATGTAATGGAGGACTTTATCTCCTTTGAAGGGTAAAACCAGCATGCAAAGACCCCTTGGGAAGCTGTTGCTTCCCAAGGGGTCAACGTTTATTGCTGCTTACGCCACCGCTTTTGCAGAAGCAACAGCCCAAGACCGGCCACTGCCAGCAGACTCAGGAGCGCCCACCATCCGGGCTTTCCATGGTCGCTGGTATCGGGGATCTTGATGTTATGGATCTGTCCGCCTTCCACGCCCACATTGGTCAACTGACCATCGGGGCCTACATAGAAGGTCTCGAAGCCCTTCATGGGCTTTTCCATAACGGTGTATACAGCCAATTCGCCGTTCATATACTTGGGCAAATTGTTGTATACATAGTTGCCCTTGGCATCGGGTTCAGGGGTGGCTTTGCGGTATTGCTTGCCATTGCAGAGCAGCACCAGCTCGATATCGGGCGTCTCCGCATTGCCAACGCCTTCCCAGATCTTGCGGATACGGAAGGAAACCACTTCTCGGTTGATGATGGTACCGCCATCGTAAACGCTTTCGGTCTCGGATTGGTAAGGAGCAACGTTCTTGTAGATGGTCACGTAGCCATCCATGTACTTTTCCTTGACAGAGTACACGTACCGCTGGTTTTGCATATCGTAAAGCGGCAGGTTGATGTACGAATACGTCTGGCCATCCTGATGGTAGACCGGCTGGGGATCGGCCTTCGCGCCGTTTACATACAGCGTCAGCTCGATGGCACCGGCAACAGCGCCCTGCCACTCCTTGGTAACAGAGATGCTGGTGGTTTTGAGCACGTTGGTAAAGGTAAGCGTATTGCTGCCTTCTGCGCACTCGCCCTCTGCCAGCTGACCTTCCACATCGTTTACCTTTGCGGTGTAACGCACGCCGGGTTCCTCGGTTACCTTGTAGCCCATGCCGATGGGCAATTGTGCGATAACGATCTGCTCGCCATGCCCAAGCCGGATCACATCGCCGCTTGCCAAGGTGCCGCTCTGGCTGCCCGAATAGGTGAATGTGCGCTGGGTCTCCGTGCCATCCTTCTCGTAGAGCTGAATGGTGAAGGGGAAGGTCTCCTCCGTTTCGGGGCCCTCCACGCTCTTTGCGATGGTAAGGGTGGTGTAGAGCGTGTTATCGAAGGTAATGGCTTCCACTGCGGTGGTGCCTTGGAGGAATTCCGGGGTAATGGCAAGGGTACCATCCTGCGAGTCTGCAATGGACAAGCTAAGTGTGTATTCCCTGCTGTCCACTACCAGATCTCCCTGGGATGCGGTGGTCTCCTTTACCAAGTAGGTGTAGGTCTTGCCGGCATCGGCCAAGGTGAATGCCAGAGGATCGAAGGTGATGGTGCCGCCTTCGTTGGTCTTTACCTGCTGCACCTGCGGCGCATCGCCGGTGCTGGTAAGGGAGAAGCTGTACTGCTGGTCGGCACGGGCAGCCACGCCGTTAACGGTCTTGCTGGCTTGCAAGCCGTAGGAGCCTGTAGCCTCGTACACGTTATCGAAGGTAATGGCATCTACCTCTGCGCCAGCTTTCCTGATCTTGCTGGTCACCTCCAAAGTGCCGTCGCCGTTATCGGCCAGCCAGACGAAGACGGTGTATACCGTATCATCCACTGTGTACCCGCTGCCGGAGGTGCTGCTTTCCTTTACCGTGTAGGTATAGGGCGAACCGGCAAGGTCGGCCGTGGTGTAGGTGATGGCCTCAAAGGCGAACGATTCGCCTGCATTTTCGGCAGTTTTGAGCACCTGCTGGTTGGCCAGCAACTGGAACTGGAACACCTGATCCTCTCTGGGAGTCTCGCCGTTGACGGTCTTTACGCCTTCCAGCGTGATCTCGCCAGTGGCTTCGTAGGTGTTGGTGTAGGTTACAGCATGTTCCGTATTCTGCGCAATGGTGCCGGTGGCGCTGCCGCTGGTAACAGCGGAAGTGTAGCCTGCCTCGGCCTGCTCGGTAACGGTGTAGGTAGCACCGATGGGCAGATCCAGCACGGTAACGGTTTCGCCGTGGCGCGCCTGAACGGTATAGAGGCCGTCGCTGTTGGGAGTGATGGTCGCCTCCGTCACATTGCCAGAAGCATCGGTGGTCTTGGTGGACAGTTCGTCGGTGATCGGCTCGCCGGATACGCGAACATCGATAAGGAAGGTGAACTGCTTATCCTGATCGCCATTTACCACTGTTTTGCTGATCTTGAGAATACCCTGCAGCGTGTTGGTAACATCTGCTCTCCTCAGCGTGTCGTTGACGGTCGTATAGGTTATGGCAGATGTGTAACCGGGTACCTTTCGCTCCTCCACAGTGTACGCGTAGGATCTGCCCATATCATCATATGCGAGCAGATCGTCCAGAGTGAACAAAATGCTGCCAGAACTGCTGCTCGTCAGGTCATACTCCAGACCTTCGATGTACAATTCCCCATTACGGTATACATCAAACACCAGCTTTGCCGGGCGATAGGTCTTCTGCAGCGAACCTTCGCCGCTCCAATACTTTCTAACTTGCAAACGTTTTACGAGGCGGTCGTTCTGGAGGATGTAGTTGCCATTCGCATCTGTGGTGATGGATAGATGAGGATCGGCTGTGCCAAAGTTGACCGGAGCCGAAACGCCGCCCTGTGCGGTGGCTACCACATCGATGACCCAGTAGGTATTCGTTGGCAACACAACGCCGGTACGTGTTGCTTTCTCGTAGAAGAGATAGCTACCAGTGGATAGCTTGTTGAACGCCACCGTACCATCGGCAAAGCTGTAGACGGTGCGCATGGGCTGAGCTCCCCAGCAGGAGGAACTGCCAATGGCTGCATCGTGGGTATGGGTACAGCCTTCTTCCTCACAAGTCAAGCTGCATACATGGCTGCACTGGTGCAGATCGAATTGCACACCGCTCAGGGGCTCGTAAGCCAGCGTGCCATCCTCCTGCTCAAACTGACCCAGCTTGGTGAAGGAGAAATCCTTCAGGTCGCGCAGTTCCACGGTAACACGGTCGTTGATGTTATGGGTGCTGGTGCCTTCGCTGTGCTGTGCACCGGTGGTAAAGGTAGTGTAATAGGAGGGACGGTTGTACGCCAGCTCCGCTACAGGCAGCACCGCCGGAGCCTGCATAAAGATCTCCACATAGGTGGCAGAACTGCCCTCGAACACATAGGGGTTACCCTCTGTATCGGTGGTCAGGTCGAAGGCCAGTGCTGTTACGGCCGATAGGTCTGCCGGGGGTGCATCCTGCGTCCACTCCGTCCATACGGTGGTATCGTTCAGATAATCCCGCACGGGCACTTTCTGGTCGTTGAGTATGGTATGGATGCCGGTATAGGTAAGGCTTGGGGAGGTGGTGTAATACACTCTGGGGGCAATGCCCTGCCGCGTAGGCAAGCTGGCATCCACGCCGGTCAGGGTGCCTTCCCACCAGATCTCGCCTTGGTTGGCAACACCATTGGTGGTGCCGGTGTTGGCGGCTTCTTCCAGAATATCGAACAGCACCAAGTCGCGGGTGGTGCCGCCATCGCTGGCTGTAAAGTTGATCTTGTAGCTATAGGGGCCGCTCAGGTCTGCCACATCGTGCATGCGGTAATAGCCGGAATTGGCCTTTACCAGCTTGTTAACGCCGGTAGCATAAGCGCCTACCACATCCACAGAGAAGTACAGGGAGCTGCACAGGGTATTCTTGCCATCGGTCAGGCCGTCGCCGTTCAGGTCGGCCATTACCTCGTGGATGTTTTGACCGTAGGATTGCTTGTCGAAATAGGTGCCGTCATCATCGTAAGCATTATAGATGGGCTGACCTTTTTCGCCGTGACCCTCTTGGAAGGCTACAAGATTGTAGCCAGAGGGAGCGTAGCTCCACTCCGTCCACGAAATAAAGGCGGTGTATTCGATGGTAAAGCCCGGGCCGTAAGAATTAGTCGTTTGGTAAGCATAATTTGTGTTGGGCACGCCATCGTACTGCACATAGAAACGCACCAGCTGGCGCCCGCTGCCCTTGTAGTTATCTACCGTTTCCACCTTGACCAGCGAGGCAAGGCGTTTATCTACGGTCGATCCGCCGTGAACCTTTACGCCCTTGTTTTCGTTAAAGCGGTATCCGGGGGGCAGCAGGTCGTAGAAAACGCCTTCTTCCCATGTGCGGGATTCCAGATAGCCGGGGATCTTATCACCGTAGCGGTGGGCTTCGTAGACCGACACGGAGAAGGTAACATCCACTTTACTATTGACGGTATCGTTCTGCGTTGATTTCAGCGTTTTTACGATGGAGCTGCTATGTGTGATGCGACCAGTATTAAGCATTTCATTACAACGCACCACGTATTTGCCAAGCCGATCCAGATCCATTTGGTTCAGACCGTTGAAACCAGCGTTTCCATTATAAGGGATAAAGCAGGGATTATACCACTTATAGCTATTGCTAGCTTCATCGTAAACATTTATATAATGGGCGCTGTAGTTATCGAACTCGATGATCTTGGGATCCTCCAGCAAATAACTTTGGAACAATGGCGAATCGGCACGGTAGGTAGGATACACATACAGATCAATGCTTATATACCCTTCCATTCCCTCGGGAGATACGACACGCATACCAGTGTAATTCTTTCCCTCGAAAAGTGCCTCATCAACATCGAAGGATACATAGTTGGTAGTTTCGTCGAACCGATCCAGATTAAAGGTATAAATGGTCGTCCACTGGCCGCCGTACTCGGTCTGTGCCTGCACAAGGAACTCGCCCTTCGGCTTGTTGAGATAAATCGGATTTCCGTTTACATATTTAGCCATGTTCCAATAGACATAAACCTTTCCACCGTGGAAGAAGTAGTCATCTGCCGTAAGCATGACCCAATCGGAATAGGTACCATCCTGATACTGCATACGGGCGAACATGGCATCGTCTTCTAAGACGATCTGGTAGGGCTTGTTAAGCAGATCGCCGCGCACGGATGTGTCTATGTTAAAACGTGCTGAAGTTATGTCTGTACCTGCATCGAAATATTCTACGCCGTAAGAAGGCATTCCGTCGCCGTCTTTAGAAAAGGAATATATATTGCCAGTTGGCGTAGAGGTGGTATAAGCTTGCCACGTACAGCTTAATTCCAGCTCATCGTGGTCAACATCGTAAAAGTCTACACCTTCAACTTTGTCATCCACGTGTTCGTTTCGTGCAATGGAATCGTGGTTCACTTTGATAGACAATCGATAAGATTCATCCTCTGCGCCCTTGTTGGTACGGGGATAGCGCACCAATATCTGCATGCTATCGCTTGTTGTAGTGTTATCATAATTTACATTGGGAACACGCATGTTGTTGTACCACCAAGCGTCTTCCTGCCCCTCTACAGGTCGGTAACTGCCATAGTTACCATAGGAATAATAATGCAAAACCTCTGCGCCTTCGGGCACCTCCACGCTGAAGCCATCATTGCAGAACTGGCTATAGGAGATCTCTGTTCCGAGATTGTACTGAACGTACATATAGTTGTCGTGGTCAAAGTCGGTATAACCGTACCAACTCGTTCCAGTTACAACCCTGGCATACCCTGAAATACTGCTGGTCAAGCCGCTATCGATACCGCAGGTGATCTGGGCTGACTGCTTGTATTCCGCATCGCCCTCCACCATTTCGGTGCCGGATTGATAAGTGGCAATGCCCTTGCCCGTGGCTTGAAAGACAGCCGGTATGGTATCTCTCATTTCAGACGGGGATACAGCGTACTGCACCTCAATGGTTTGGTTGATGCTATCGGTAATGGGACACCAGTTTTTGAATACGATCTCATCATCCGCTTTGGTGGCGGTGCCGTGATCGTCGATATAGTAGTTAAAGGGATTATCGGGGTTGTAGCTGTCTGCCATGGGCACGCCCACTTGCAAAGGGGCATAATACTCATCCCTGTTATCGGTTTTTCTGTCGCTGTAAACACCTACAAGGTAATAGGGCAGGCGAACTTCCAGCTTGCCCGTATCGTACTGGGCAGCGTTTACACGGATGGTCAATTTGTATTTGTAGACACGATCCTTGTTATTGGCTCGCGAGATCTCATACTGCTCATACCACTGGGTGGGGTCGCTCTCATCCCAGATAAGGTCGATGGCGTAGTTCCAGTTTTCCTGCTCTACAAAGGTAAAAACATAGTCCTTGGTCTTTTCGCCAGTTTCGGCATCGGTGCCGGTGGTAATAACGGGCGAATGTTCCGGCTGGGCATGCTGCGGCAGGAATGTCTCCATTTCAACGATGTACTCGGCCTCTTCGCCGTTTTCATCGTACAAAGGTGCATTCCAAGTAACCGTCCAGTTATTGGCTGCAGAGACCAACACCGGTGCCAACTTTGCAAAGGGCACTTCGCTGCCATCAGCATACTTGATGTGCATCAAAACAGACTGAGGCCTGTTTTTACCGTCTTCCAGTTCGTTTTCAAACTGAACAGAAGCAGTTACCTGTTGGGTGGGCAAGGAGACTTTCAGCTTGCTGGTGTGAAAAGCTGCATCTCTCTCGCCTGACAGATCGGTACCATCTTCACGTGTAAATTTGGTATCAATAACCTCTACAACGTAATAGCCGGGCAAATCAGCTTCAACGGTGTACCTCAGCTCGTTGCCCTCAAGGTCGTACAGGGGATAATAGCCGTAATCGCTGTACCGGTCGTCCCCATTGTCCCAAGTCCATTCCCTAGGAAAAATCAATTCAGCACCCGGCTTATCCTCATAGCCATCGGCCAACCGGTGGCGAATTTGGAATTTGGAAGGCCGTAATTTCAGTTCATTATCATGGTCATCCCATTCGACCCAATTTCTATGATACTCATCGGGCCAATTATACTGATAGTATCCAACAGCATAAGATTGGTTATAGGAAGTCTTTACTTGGTGCCAATAAGGGGGCAGTACGCTGCTATCGAAGTCGGTCATAACCGTATAGCCGTTGCCACCGGCGTATTTGCCATCCGCATCGTAGTAGCAAAGAGTGAGCGAATATCCGGCATATGCGTGACCATACGAGGGTTTTCCCACTTCCATAGCTTTGCGGGTGCCATCGACCTCGTTACCGTCTTTATCCACCAGCCAAAAAGAGAACTGGGACAGATCGGGGAACTGATCATACTCACCTGCGCTATAAGATGAGTATTGATTCAATTGGTTGTCAAAGTAGATAGAATAACTTTTATTAATCAGGTTTCTTTGGCTAAAGGAAAAAAACTTATCAGACAAAGAATGGTAGTCCGTTAGAGAACCGTTTGCAGAGCTCATATAATATGGATAAAGCTCTTTATTGTTTATCGTTATCTCATAGCTAAAAACTTTGTCGCCGCTCGTCCACTGGTTTGGGTCTCCGTCGATCGTATTATCAGCAACGGGTACATCTTTCCATGTGGCTTTCCAAGTACCGTTACCTTGGTTTTCCAACACGTCCGGCGCACCAAAGGGTTTGCTCCATGTAGAACTTCTCTTAACAACCAACGAGATATCCTCTGGCGCAAGTTCGATGTCTTTGGGCAGTACATCGTAGTTCTTCAGTGTGATGTTTGCGGAATAATCCAGCCGATCGCTCCATGCCAAGGTAGCATTCCAGCCGGGCAGGGTCGCATCAAACTCAATGCTCTTAACAGTATAGCCATCGGGAATACTGCTGGGCAAAAGGGTGTAATCGTACATTTCGCCCGTCTCGTCGCTATAGATCGGAATACTTGTTTCGCCCGTATAATCATAAGATTTATAGGCATACACAGTTTGATATTGCTCACCGTTCTGTAGGAGCTTAAAACCAACCGATGAGGGGCGCATGCTAAAGAGATTATCGTGGTCATCCTCAAAAAACACGTTGATCTTCATTCCACGCGAAGCTGCCTGTGCAGCAGAAACAAAGCCCGTCAGCAACATAACGAGCAGCAGCACCAGCACGATCCTCCACGTTTTTTTGCGCAGCACGTTCATCTGTACCATCTCCCATTGGTTTTTTGCCGAAAAACCGTTGCAAGCAGCTGCTTTTCGGCGGCGGTGTGTCTATCGGTAAGGCTTTTAGGCTATCATCGACCCATGCGTAATGGGTAAAATATACCACACATAACATACCATATTTTTGCAAATATAGCTACTGTTTCGGCTGCATTTTCGCTAGTTTTCGTTGCTTACCAAAATGTATACAAAATATAGTTTTCGCAAAGAGCGCTTTTTCCCTCGCAGCGAAGGCAGCCCTTCGCCCGGTCTCTTTCCCAAATCTTACCCCCGCATAACCCGCCCTGAAAATCCCATACTACCCTTGCAAAGACAAACAGCGCAGGGAAGCATCCGCTTTTCCGCTGCGCTGGCAAGGAGGCAGGGAAACAATGCGAGCAACAGGCATCGTGCGCAGGATCGACGAACTGGGAAGAGTGGTGATTCCCAAGGAGATCCGGCGAACGCTGAGAATTCGGGAAGGAGACCCGTTGCTGATGACATGGGGAGCGAAGGAGCGGGGGTTGGTGGCGATGATGGCTTTGGGGGAAGTCGGAGGCCAAGCGGT
>JAZSRK010000056.1:0-13311 GCA_045538465.1 Candidatus Limiplasma sp.
CATTTCTGTTCTCTGTTCATCTTCGCCCTGCCTGTTATGGCTTTTTATAAGGGACGGCACCGCAGTACAGTCACTGCCGTTACAACCGCACTCTGTTCTGCTCTTTTCTCCCTTATGCTGATTTATCCCAATATAATCTACGGCGAGGGCAGTATCCGCAATTTCTTTACAGACTACATGTCATTCCATACCGTTACATTTCACAACCTTGTAATGCTTGAGTTTCTGCTTATACTCTTCCTTAATCTTCACACTCCCAATATAAAAAAGGACGCAAAATACATAATCCTCTTCACTGTCTGCTTCTGTATTGCCGCTGCATCCATGTCGCAGATAATCAAAACCAATTTCGCAAACTTCTACGAGTGCAATGTTCCTGTGCTGGAAACTGTCAGACAGAACATGCAGAAATCACTGGGTTATGTTCTCACTCAGCTTATTTATGTATCAATAAACTCCGCTCTTCATATAGTTTTTGTCTTTGTTTTCTACTGTCTCTATGCCCTTTCAGCAAGGCTTATAAAAAACAGGAATAACGACTGATAATCACAGACGGCTTCGGGCTTCTGCTCAAAGCCGTTATTTAATTCAGTTAAGTAATTTTCTGTTTTTACTTGCCGTTATGTACTGTTTCCACTTGTGTATTTTTATGTACTATGCTATACTTGATACAAATTATGCGTTACTGTCGCAATTAAATTGGTCAAATATATTTCGGAGGTAATATACGATGAATAAATCTGTCCTGTCTCTTGACGGATTTGCACCAAAAGCCCGTCAGGTCGTTGCAGAGGGCTGTGTTCTGCTCCGCAACGAGAATAAGGCTCTGCCCATTCTCCCCGGCAGCAGAGTCGCTGTTTTCGGACGCACTCAGTTAAATTACTATAAGAGCGGTCTGGGTTCAGGCGGTCTGGTCAATACCAGATATGTCACAGGCATATATGAGGCACTTGTGCAGAACAAGGATTACATACTCGACGCCGATGTACGCACTGTCTATGAGCAGTGGACAAAGGAAAATCCCTTTGACAAAGGCGACGGATGGGCAAATCACCCCTGGTTCCAGAAGGAAATGCCCCTCGATGAAGAGCTGGTCAGCGCTGCCGCTCAGCGAAACGATGCGGCGGTAATCATCATCGGACGTACAGCAGGCGAAGACAATGACAACGGACCCGATGCAGGCAGCTGGCGTCTTACCGCAGAGGAAGAAGCCATGCTCGACGTTGTATGCAGAAGCTTCAGCCGTACCGCTGTGCTTCTCAACACAGGCAACATCATCGATATGACCTGGGTCGAAAAATATTCTCCTTCCGCTGTCATGTACGTATGGCAGGGCGGCCAGGAAGGCGGCAACGGTGTTGCAGATGTGCTTTGCGGCAGAGTTTCTCCCTGCGGCAGACTCACTGACACCATCGCACGGAATATAAAGGATTATCCCTCCGACAGAAACTTCGGAGATAAGGAAAAGTGCATCTATGCAGAGGATATTTATGTAGGCTATCGCTATTTTGAGACCTTTGCAAAGGACGCTGTTCTTTATCCTTTCGGAGAAGGACTTTCATATACCACCTTCGCACACACTCCCCTTTCCTTCGAATGGGACGGCAAGGCTGTCATTCTGCGTCATTCTGTTGAAAACACAGGCAGCGCTCCCTCAAAGGAAGTTGTTCAGGTTTATGCCGAGCTTCCTCAGGGCAGGCTCGGAAAGCCCGCTATGACTCTCTGCGCCTTTGCAAAGACAAAGGTCATTGAGCCCGGTGCAAAAGAAACGGTCGAAATAATCATACCCGTTGACCGCTTCTATTCCTACGATGACAGCGGTGCATCAGGTCACCGTTCCTGCTATGTTTTGGAAAGCGGCACATATACCTTCCATGCAGGACACAGTGTAAGAGACAACGTAAAGGCAGGCTCCTTTGAGCTTTCTGAAACAGTTGTTGTCAGGGAGCTTGAGGAATGCTGCGCTCCTGTACAGAGTTTCGAGAGATTCAAGAACGATAACGGCACTCTTGCCTTTGAGCCTGTTCCCACAAAGACCGTCTCTTCCGCTCAGCGCAGACTCGAGCGTCTGCCCGCGGAAATCGCTCAGACAGAATTTATGGGCTATAAACTCAGCGATGTTGTGGACGGAAAGTGCACAATGGAAGAATTCATCGCTCAGATGACAGACGATGACCTCTGCTGCATCGTACGCGGTGAGGGCATGAGCTCCTGCAGAGTTACTCCCGGTACAGCAGGCTGCATAGGCGGCGTTACAGACAGACTTGTGGATGTGTTCGGTCTGCCCTCCGTCTGCTGCTCCGACGGTCCCAGCGGCATTCGTATGGACTGCGGAAACACCGCTTTCTCCATGCCCAACGGTACCTGCATTGCCTGCACATGGAATGAGGAGCTGTCAATTGAGCTGTTCGCCTTTGAAGGTCTGGAAATGAGAAAATATCAGATAGATAACCTTCTCGGACCCGGCATGAACATACATCGCCACCCCCTGTGCGGACGTAACTTTGAGTATTTCTCGGAGGACCCCGTACTGACAGGCGTTCTCGCTGCCGCTCAGCTCAAGGGTATGCACTCAAGCGGCGTCACAGCCACAATCAAGCATTACGCTTCCAACAATCAGGAGTTCTTCCGCAGACATGTTGACTCCATCGTTTCCGAACGAGCTCTGCGCGAAATATACCTCAAGGGCTTTGAGATAGCAGTCCGAGAAGGCAATGCCCGAGCAGTCATGACCACATACAATCCCCTCAACGGCTGCTGGACTGCAAGCCATTATGACCTTGTAACCACCATTCTCCACGACGAGTGGGGATTCGACGGTCTTGTAATGACCGACTGGTGGGCTATGGGCTCAGAGGAAGGCAAGGAGCCTTCCACAAAGAATGTAGCTTCCATGGTGCGCGCTCAGAATGACGTATTCATGGTAAACAACAATCCCGCACAGAACAGCGGCGACGACGATTCGGCAGAGAGCCTTGCAAAGGGTACTGTTGAGAGAGCTGAATATCAGCGCTGCGCTATGAATATTTGCCGATTTGTTGCAGATACCCCTGCATACAGACGCAGCATAGGTCTTGTAAGCGAAGAAGACCGTCAGCTCCAGCAGCTTCGCAATGAAGAAGGCGATGTTGTCCTCTCTGTTCCGGAAATCACCGTAGGGGCTGAGGCCTTCATCGACGGCAGTGCCATAGATACCTCCGGCGGTCAGGCTACCCTCTTCCAGATGAAGATCGAAAAGCGCGGTGTTTACGATATTTCCATTACCTGCCGTGCAAATGACGCTTCTCCCGATACCGCTCAGCTTCCCATGTCTGTATTCATCGACTCAGACCTTATCGGCTCAAAGGTACTCAACGGCTCTGAGAAGGAATGGCAGACTGTAACCTTTACCACCCCCGAAATCGAAAGACGTCTCCTCTTCTTTACAAAGTTCTTCTTCGCAGTCGGCGGTATGGAAATAAAGGAAGTACATATCAAGAGAATCAAAATCGTTGCACAGAAGTGAGGTCATCAAATTATGATCAGTCAGAAAATTCGCTCAATCGCTCCCGAGCAGGACCCCCTGCGCATGGGCATGGGCTGGACAGTCGATGATCTTTCAAAGCCTCAGATAATGGTTGAAAGCACCTTCGGCGACAGCCACCCCGGCAGCGCTCATCTGCTCGCTCTGGTGGAGGAAACCGTTTCTGCCGTTGCAAAGGCAGGAGGCAAGGCGGCTCGTTACTTTGCAACCGATATATGCGACGGGATGGCTCAGGGGCACGACGGCATGAACTATTCCCTTGCCAGTCGGGACATGATCGCCGGAATGATCGAGATCCACGCCGGAGCTACGCCCTTTGATGGCGGTGTGTTCATCTCCAGCTGCGACAAGGCCGTACCCGCCCATCTGATGGGCATCGGCCGGGTGAACATGCCCTCTATACTGGTGACCGGCGGCGTGATGGACGCTGGCCCGGGTCTGCTCACCTTGGAGCAGATCGGTATCTATGCAGCCCAGTGCGCCCGCGGTGAGATATCCCCAGAGAAGCTGGACTGGTACAAGCAGCACGCCTGCCCCAGCTGCGGCGCCTGCTCCTTCATGGGTACGGCTTCCACCATGCAGATCATGGGCGAAGCCCTTGGTCTGATGCTGCCCGGCACCGCCTTGCTGCCTGCGTGCAGTCCGCTTCTCGCCGAAGCTGCCCGCCGGGCAGGCGAGCAGGTGATGCGTCTGGCGCAGCAGGGGCTCAAACCCCGGGACATGGTCACACGAGAATCTTTCGAGAACGCCGTCATGGTGCACGCTGCCATCTCCGGCTCCACCAACAGTCTTCTGCACATTCCCGCCATTGCCCGGGAGTTTGGCGTGGACTTTGATGCCGAGCTATTCGACCGGCTGCACCGGGGCGCACACTACCTGCTGGATATCCGCCCCGCCGGGCGCTGGCCAGCCCAGTACTTCACCTACGCAGGCGGCGTGCCTCGTGTGATGGAAGAGATCCGCTCCGTGCTGCACCTGGATGCCATGACTGTTACCGGCAAGACCTTGGGCGAAAACTTGGACGACCTGCGCAAAAGCGGCTACTACGACCGCTGCGACGAAGCCTGCGCCCGTGTGGGGCTTTCTTGGCAAGACATCATTCGTCCCTACGATAAAGCCATCGGCACCGACGGTGCCATCGCCATCTTAAAGGGCAATCTGGCTCCAGATGGCGCTGTTATCAAGCATACCGCCTGCCCCAAGGAGATGTTTCAGGCCGTGCTACGGGCCCGTCCCTTCGATTGCGAGGAGGATGCCATGGCTGCTGTACTTCGCCACGAAGTACAGGCCGGAGATGCGGTGTTCATCCGCTACGAAGGCCCCAAGGGTTCCGGCATGCCCGAAATGTTCTATACTTCCGAAGCCATCTCCTCCGACCCGGCGCTGGGGCGTTCCATCGCCCTCATCACCGACGGACGTTTCTCTGGCGCTTCCACCGGCCCCTCCATCGGTCACGTATCCCCCGAGGCAGCCGAAGGCGGCCCCATTGCGCTGGTGGAGGAAGGCGACCTGATCCTCATCGACATTCCCGCCCGCAAGCTGGAGATCGTCGGCATCAACGGCCAGCGCATGGAGCCTGCGCAGATCGATGCGGTATTGGCGCAGCGCAAAGCCGCATGGATCAAACCCCAAAGCAAGCATACCCGCGGGGTAATGAAGCTGTTTACGCAAAACGCCCGCTCGCCCATGCAAGGCGGAGGGATGGAGTGAGAGGACCCGTATAACGCCGCCTTAGCTTTTTTTCAAAACAAAAACGTACGGTGCAGCTGCTTTTTACAATAGTACCGTACGTTTTTACTTTACCTTTTTGTAAAGCGGAAGGATGCCACAGCCGCCTCTGTAAAGCGACCATAGAAACGCAGTTCCATCTCCTTGCCGCCAGAAAGCGCAGGCATTTCCGCCATTATTTGCGCATAATCCGGCCTGAGCTCTGCCTGAAGGCTGGTCTGATACCACCCATCCTGCCATAGTTCGATTCGAATGCCGCCTTCCCCCCGAATGTTTACCAACAGACGATCTTCACCCTTCCAGCAAAGCCCTCTGAACAAAGCTGCATCTCCGGGCTGAATACCCGTCAAAGCCATACCATCCGCTGTTTTCTCATCTGAGGCGATGCGGGCGTTGCCCCGCAGCTCACAAGCACGCCATGCCGGCAGCCACTCACAGGCAGGCAAGGCATCCCCGATGCCGGAAGCTGTCATCTTCACTTCGGGGATGCTTCCATCCGGTAAGATCTCGATAGGCTCCACACAGACCCAGCGGGAATAGTATGAATTGTGGGTGGAGCGGTGATAAAAAATATACCACTGTTCCTGATAGCAAAACATGGAGCCATGGTTATTCCAAGTATCCGGATCGCAGCCAAAATTATCAATGATAACGCCGCCGTAGCGGAAATCTCGATCCGGATGATCCGACACTGCATAGCCCAGAGAGGTAGCTCGGTTGCCATGGCGATGGGTATCTGTAAACAGATAGTAGTAGCGCCCGTTGATCTTTTTAACGGAACTCCCTTCGTGAAACTCATGCTCCGCAACGCTCAGCGGCTGCCGTACACTTTCGGGAATGATCTGTAGCATATCATCCTGCAATTTGGCTACGCGCACGCCATCAAACTGCCCCCAATAGAGGTATGCCGTTCCATCGTCATCGATCAGCACGGCAGGGTCGATCATGGTAACGCCTTCCATGGGGCCCTGATCCACAAAAGGACCAACAGGGGATCGCGATGTAGCAACACCGCAGCGCCCATCCGGAATGCAGTAGTAGAGATAATACGTGCCGTTGCGGTAGGCGCAATCCGGCGCATACAAAGCCGTTACACCTTCTGCCCAAGATACATCGCCAAGAGAGAACACGACCCCATGATCTTTCCATGTTTTCATATCCGCAGAGGAAAACACATGGTACTGGTCGCTGCAATAATCCATTTTCCCGCAAACATCACAGGAGCCATACAAATATACTCTGCCGTCCTCCCATTGATGGGCCTCCACATCAGGAATAAACCATCGGCTGCCCAGAATTGGGTTAGGTGCAGCACCTTGAATGAATTTCATTTCAAAACGACCTCATTTCATGGTCTGATACTGTGTGAATTTTAGCACAGATGATCGTGCCTATCAAGCTGGAAAGGGCTTCTCATCCATATCACTCTTCCCCCAGCACGCACTCAAACAATTCATTCTCCGGGGTAAAACCATTCCTCTTGTACCATTCCTCAGACTTTTCGCTGGGCCAAACGAATATCAGCTCGCAGCTTTGCTCCGTCAGCTCATTTTTGATGTGCGTAAGCAGCGCCGTACCGAGCCGCTGGTTGCGGTATTCCCGCCGGGTAAACACATTGGTCAAGTAAGCGACAAACCGTGCCTTGCCATTGGGTTTGGGTACTTTGGGGATCAGGCAGACAAACATTGCCGAAGCCACCACATCCCCTTCGCAGACCACATAGATCTGATAAGTGTGCTGCTCCTGCAAAAAGCGAGTAAACTCCTTGATAAACTGGGCTTTGGAAACACCGGCAAGGTTGTTTTCGCCGTAGTCTGCGTCATCCTCCTCGGCGTGCAGCCACTTCATTTCTGCCAATTGCAAATAGTCTTTTTCCTGCGCCAAACGAATCTCCATAGGGCATCCTCCCATGGCGGCATCGAAAGTTTCCAAAACCGCCAGTATTTTTACAGCACAATGCTCTGTTCATCCCCGCAAATGGGACGGATACAGCCATCCAATATGGAATAGGCTTCGCCGTACAGGGTGGCCGTCCCATCCTCGATGACGATATAGCTGCCATCGTTATCTGGAACAAGCTCAAATCACTCATGGGGAAGGCATCCTTCAAGCAAGAAAGAATGCTGTCGTTGCGCTCGTGAACACTGGGATGTGCGGCAACGAGCAGCACCTTCGACCATTCTGTCCAGCAGGCTTTCAGGCGTTCCACCTAGCCATTCTTGCCCATCAGCGGGCAGGGAAAGCGCCCATCGCCCAGCTTGAAGCAGCCGCCCAAATGGCTGGTCAGGAACACTTTCACGGAGATCCTCCCTTTTACCCTATAACGAAAAGCAAGCTGCGCACAGCCATAGACTGCCGCAGCTTGCCGTTTGTTTCTCTTACCGGTTCAAGATCAGCTTGGTCAGCTCCACGGGCTCCACAATGGTATCGCCCTTGTAGACGCGCATGTTGCCGGAAGCGATCTCGTCGATGAGGATGACTTCGCCGTTGTTGTAGCCAAACTCAAACTTGATATCCCACAGATCCAGACCGATGGACTTGAGGTCGTCGGCCACGATCTTGGTGATGGCAAGGGTCTGAGCCTTCATGCTCTCAAACAGTTCGGGGCTCATAACGCCCAGTGCGGCAAGGCCTTCGCCAGTAACCAGCGGATCGCCCTTGGCATCGTTCTTGAAGGTGCATTCCACATAGCCGCCCTCCAGAGGAGTGCCATCGGCGATGTACTCGCCATAGCGGCGAATGAAGCTGCCGGTGGCTACCAGACGGCAGATAACTTCCAAGCCATGACCAAACACGGTGGCGGGCAGCACTTCCATGGTAGCATCTTCCACGTTGGCGCTTACATAGTGGGTCTTGATGCCAGCCTGCTTGAGCAGTTCAAAATAGTGAACGGAGGTCTGCAAGTTGGCCTTGCCGATACCTTCGATGGTGAGACCTACGGTGTTTTCGCCGGGATCGAACACGCCGTCCTTGCCGGTGCAGTCATCCTTGAACTTGAGCAGCACGTTGCCGTTTTCCAGCTCGAATACGTCCTTGGTTTTGCCTTCGTAAAGCTTCTTCATTGTCCAGCACTCCTTCATTGCAAATCTGCGAAGAGTAGTTCCGGCGTTTCTCCGGGCTTGCCCGGGGACAGCACCTGTCATCCTACCTAAAAAAAACCGTGCTTATCATAACACAACGCCGGGGGAAAAATCAATGCAGGCGGACAGAAGAATTGCGGATTTCTGAGTTTTTTCTGTATGAAGGCTCTTTAGCGTTTACGCGCATCAAAGTCTGCATCGATGGGAGCGCTCCAACTCTCGTCGATGGAGCAGCCGCAGCGCATAGCCGTTACAGTATCGCTCAGCACGCTAAAATTGAGTGCCACGCCCTCCTCATCGTTATGAAACTGGGCAGCGCGCTCCCGACGGATGCCGTAATGCTCTGCGGTCTCCAATGCATCAATGTTAGCGCCGAGGAACAGAAACTCCCAGCCGTACTTCTCCTGCTGGCGCTTGATCATCCGGCGCACTTTATCGGCCGAGTAACGCCGGCTGGCGTTTTCCATGCCGTCGGTGGTAATGACGAACAGGGTATGCTCCGGCACATCCTCTTTGCGGGCATACTTGTGCACATTGCCAATGTGGTGAATGGCATCGCCAATGGCATCCAGCAAAGCGGTGCAGCCGCAGGGGCAGTAATCGCTGCCGGTCATGGGCTGGATGGTGCTTACCGGGGCCCGGTCGTGCAGCACGGTGGACTGGGTATTGAACAGCACCGTGGATACATAGGCTTCGCCGGGCTCCTTGCGCTGTTTTTCCAGCAGGCTGTTATAGCCGCCAATGGTGTCGCCTTCCAACCCGCTCATGGAGCCGCTCTGATCAAGGATGAAAACCAATTCCGTCAAGTTCTTTTTCATGATATTTACCTCCTGTTTTTGCGCCGATGGTTCGGCGTTTGCATTGGTGTTTACCGACTGTTCCTTTCGGTGACCATAGCATAGCAAATATGGAGGGTAAATAGGTCGCCTGACAGGCGACAATTGGGGCAGAGCGCATACTGGTTCCAAAACCCTTCGCTACCGGATAGCCAAAGGATGCAAAATTCGTCAAGAAAACCCGCTTGCAGCGGGCTTTCTTGACGAACTGGCGGCGGCTCAGACACCCAATGTCATTTGATCAAAATCGTACAAGATACGGTTGATCTGGTGTACATCGTACAGATGGTGCGCGAGGCAGTATTCCACAATGATATCAAACTTGCTGGAACGGCTAAGGGCCAGCCCTGCGGTACGAAGAAGTTCCTCGGTCTCGTACCTGTTCATGCGCAGAGCGACGGCAAAAGCCAGTGCTGTTTGCTTGCTGGGTTTGTACTGCAAATTGTTGCGTATCTTGGAAAACAAGCGCCGATCAATATTGGCGCGGCGATAGCACTCCGGGTCGGTCATGCCTTTTTCGTCGATCTTGCGCAGCAGCATTTGTGTAAAGCTCTCATCCCGCTGCCTAAGCAGCAAGCGCAGCTGTTCCTCGTGTTCCTCCTCGGTCACCGGGGCAGCTGGGGCTCTTATCTCAATAACAGCAGGCGGTATTTCCGGCGGGGCTTTCGCTGCACAGAGAGGGGGGCTGCATTCCTTCGAGATGACCGGCATCTCCAGCGTATCGTCCAGCTGTGCATTTTCATCCAGATCGAAGATCGATGCTGCACAATATTCTCCAGTGTCAGCGTACCCATCCCATCCAGCGCTATCGCTGGGCTCTGCTATACGTTCCGTCAGCTCATCCACCGGTTCCCAAGTGGCGAAGAAGGGGTCGTCGTCCACCGAAGCTTCGCTTTCACTGCAAGAAAGCCCATCGAAAGCTGTGTCTTCCGGGGCAGCTGCGTTATCTTCTGGCAGCGCAGCGTTTATTTCTGCCTCGTCTTCCCAGAGAAAATCGCTATCAAACCCACTGGAAAAACTGTAGGAATCGCTGGATAAGCTGGAGGTCGCTTCATCATACTGCAGCGATACATAGTGGTCGTCGATATACTGGCGGATATCCTTGTGCAATTGCTTGCTGAGGCGAAAACTTTCCGGATCGTATACCACAAGGTAAACCATCAGATCGTTTTCCAGCACAAAGGCGCCGATCTCATCCATGGCAACGCGTATGGCCAGCTCTCTGGGAACGGCGAAAATGCCAGAGGAAATAAGCGGAAAGGCTATGCTTTCAAAGCCCTGCTCCTTGGCAAGGGCAAGGGCATTGCGGTAACAAGACCGCAGTTTTTGCTCCTCGCCCATCATGCCGCCCAGCCACACCGGGCCAACCGTGTGGATGATATACCGGCAGGGCAGCCGGTAGCCCTTGGTCAGCTTTACCTGACCTGTCTTGCAGCCGCCAAGCGCACGGCAGGCCTTGGTCAGCTCCGGGCCAGCTGCACGATGGATAGCGCCGTCAGCTCCGCCGCCGCCCAACAGATGGGGCGCTGCCGAATTGACGATCGCATCCACCTGCATGCGGGTAATATCATTGCGTACGATGGTAAATGGCATGGAGGTACTCCTTTCCTACGGTCGGTGGCATTCGGTAAGACCCAGCAAATGAGCAGCATTTTCGTAGGTGATCTGCTGCATTTCTGCCGGCGTAAGCTGCAATGCCTTCAGCCCTTCCAGCGTATGGGCAGGCGTTTCCCACGGGCTGTCGCTGCCAAAAAGGATCCTGTTTACACCATGGTTGCGAATGATGCGCAGGTATTGTTCCTTGGGCAGGTGATCAGCCACAAAAGCGGTATCAAAATACAGGGAACGTCCCACCAAGTATCGTTCCACCTCATCCCACATACGCCAGCCGCCCATATGCGCCGCTACGATGCATACATCCGGCACAGCATCCAACGCCCGTGCCAGCTGCATGGGCGTGCAGTGTACAGGCGGCGGCATGCCGATATCCTTACCTGCATGCAGCACGACGATCAAATGCAGTTCGGCTGCTTTTTTCAAAATACACAGCATCTCGGGACTATCCACATTCGCATACTGAAACTCAGGGTGCAGCTTGATGCCCTTGCCGCCCATGGCTGCGATCTCCTCCAGCACAGCCTCCCGATCCTCCTGCATGGGGTGCAGGCTGTAAAAGGACAGCGTGCCATCCTGCTGCACAGACGATGCAAAGCGGTTGATGGAGGGCGTCTGGCTGGGCTTGGTGGCAATGGGCAGCACCACGCTGGTAGAGACACCATTGGCCTGCATGGAGGCTCTCAGCCCCGTCAGGGTACCATCGGTATGCGGGGGCACAGAAATGCCTTCCACCCGCAGCGTGCCTGCCTGTAAGGAGGAGATCGCCTTAGGCGCTACTGCATCCGGGAAGATGTGGGTATGAAAATCGATCACGGTAACACCTTCTGTTCGTTTCGGATACCTGTATTGTACCCTCATTCTCACCCCCGGTCAATAATGACAAACGCTGCCAGATGAGGTATAATAAACCGGGATGCGGAAAAACGCCGCCTCCCCTATCGCAGCAAACAGGCTGCCATTGGAAAGGAGTGCCCCCCATGAGCGAAGATATGAACATTCTGGTACTGACCGACGAAGACGGCAACGAGATCGAAATGGAATACCTGACGGTGATCGACTATCAGGGCGAAAAGTATGCCATTCTGCTGCCCCTTGACGAGGAGGACGGCGAAGTCGTTATTCTACAGGTGGAAAGCGCCGATGAGGAGAACGACGAAGAGACCTATGCCACCGTTGAAGACATGGACGTGCTGACCGCCGTTTATGAGCTGTTTAAGGAGAAATTCAAAGACGAGATCGACTTTGAATAAGCACGATCCGTACAAAAACAGGAGCACCCGGCACGATGTGCCAAAGCGCTCCTGTTTTTTTATGCCTGTGTACCACTCAGAAAGTCATCCAGATACCGTTCCACCGAACGGGTCATCTCCCGTGAAAAATCGGAGTTGTATTTGCGCTGGCAGAAGGCCTGCATCCAATCAGCATAACCCTTTACGCCGCAGCGGGGCGCAAACATCTCCTCAAACTCTGCCCCGTCCATTTCCCGATAGGCATTCTCGTGCACCACATGCTTCATGGCAACACGGCTGGGTTTTTCCCGATCCTTCTGCTGCTGGGTGGGGTAACCGAATACCAGCATAGCCGCCGGGAACACATACGACGGCAAGTGCAGCATACGGCGATGGGTCTCGCAGTTTTCCATAATATCGCCGATATAGCAGGAGCCTACGCCCATGCTTTCGGCAGCGGTAACGGCATTCTGCGCCGCAATATTGGCATCGGATACCGCAAGCAGCAGATCGCCTGCGCCGGGCTGACGCGGTGCGCAGCCGGTAGATAAGAACGCATTATACCATTTGCGGCAGTCTGCCAGAAAAATGAGCACCAGCTGAGCCGTAGCAATAAAGGGCTGATGGTCGCAGCTTTCTGAAAGCTGTGCTTTCAGCGCCGGGTCGGTGATATCCAAAATGGTATAAAGCTGCTGGTTGCCAGCGGTAGGAGCATTGACTGCAGCCCGCAGGATGGCTTTCTTTACTTCTGCGGGGATGGGTCTATCCTCAAACACACGCACCGATTTACGGGCTTCCAATTGGCGTAGGGTCTCGTTCATTTCAGTACACCTCCTGAGTGTTTCATGCTTGATCCATAGGGAGCGGCAGCTGCCGCAGGTAGACCCGGTTGCCGTCCGGATCCTGCAAAACCATGTTTACAGCGCCCCACGGCTGCTACATAGGCGGCTGCAGAATAGTCATACCGAGTGCTGCAAGCTGCTCGTACTCCTGATGGATATTATCTACGGTAAAGGCAATAGATGCATCTTTCGCCATCTACGCCGCCGTTTCCTCCTGCTTGAGAATGCTCAGCATAGGTTCGTTTAACAAAATGGCTTGAAAGTTCTCATCCGTGTTGTCATCCGGCATATCCAGCAAGGTTTTATAGAATGTAGCCAGACGCCGCACATTGCAGCTTAACAAGCAGATCTCGCCAAGGCGCATAAAAACCTCCTCTATACATATGGGTCGGGCAGCCGCCGGAGCGGGTGCCCACAGAAGTCGGATCGTAGCCAAGTCGTTCTGTGGGCCAAGGA
>JAZSRK010000031.1:0-12176 GCA_045538465.1 Candidatus Limiplasma sp.
AAAAACTCGCCTGCGGCGATTTTTTCGACGAGGCTTGCACCGTTTGCCTACTCGCCTACGGCTCGCCGGGCGGCAAACGGCGATAGGAATCCCTTGCTACGCAAGGGTTCCGAAACCACCGTACACGCCGCTGGTTTCGGAACTAGAATCGAAGGGCTGCGACCCTCCGATGCCTCCCGGGGTTTTTCGACAGTCTGAGACAGATGGAGGAATGATCCATCTGTCTGTCACAATTTGCACAATTTGCACAATTTGCAAGGCGGAAGGCAGCTTCCGCTTTTGCTGTTTTCAATTGACAAAGCCACCTATATGCTTTAGTATGGAGAGTGGTGAACCAGCATTTGTAACAGCGAAGGAGAGAAACGGATGAACCGTACTTTCTATCATTTCAATACCAAACGCATTGCAGCGCTGCTGATGGCAGCGGTGCTGCTGCTTACGGCTTTTGTCAGCGTTGCAGAGGCTCAGCCGGCGACCATTAAGGGCTGTGCCTATGTGGACGGCAACCAAAACCTGTTCTGCGACGAGGGCGAACCGCTGATGACCGGTCTGCCTGTACGCCTGTTTGCAGAGGTGGACGGGCAGTGGCAGGAGTATGCCACCGTTGAAACGGACGAATACGGCCAGTATGCCTTTACGGTGCAAGAAGCGGGCGTATACTGCGTGCGTTCCTCCACTACTGCGGCAGACTTTACCGTTTTGGCGGTGGGCGAAAGCGCTTTGCCGGTAGAAGGCAGCGAAGAGATGACCACCCAACCCATGACGGTCGCTGGCGGCGAAGTGTATTATGCAGATGTCAGTCTGGGTCAGGCAGCCAGCGTGGAAGTGACTGTGTATCGGGATGAGAACGGCGACGGCAAGCACGGCCAGTACGATGAAGGCGTGAAAGGCGTTCTGGTGGAATTGATGGACGGCGAGACCGTTATCGCCTCCGGCGAGACTGCCAAGAAGGGCGTTGTGAGCTTGAATGGCTTTTTGCCCGGCACATACACTCTGCGCTTTACCTTGCCGGAAGGTTTTGGTTTTTCTGCCAAGGGAACCAATTTCGAAAAAGGCGACAGCATCGTGCAGCCCAGTGGCAGCCGAGTAGCCGTCAGCGATGCATTCACCTTTGAAGCGGGCGTGCCCATGTCGCTGGGGGCCGGTGTGCTGCCGGTAGGGCTTTTCAGCGGTAAGGTTTTTGAGGATGCCGACAACAACGGCATCATGGATGAGACCGACCCGGGCGTTGCAGGCGTGGGTCTGCGTTTGGAAGGCAAGAAGACCGGCAATGTATACGAAATGACCAGCAGCGAGGACGGCACCTTTTTGTTCGATCTGCTGCCTGCCGATACCTATATTTTTACCGCTCAACTGCCCGAAGGGCTGATGTATGCCCGTTATTCCAAGGAAGGCGGCGACCTGCGCAGCGTGTTTACCGGCGAAACGCTGGTGCGTGAATTCCCGGTAAGCGCCAAAAAGCCGCAAACCAACAAGAATGTAGGCGTTATCCAGAATGGTACCATTAGCGGCGTAGCGTTCTACGATGAAAACTACAATGGGGTTCGCGACGAAAATGAAGTGGGCTACGAAGGCGTAACGCTGGAAGCCATCCGAATCAGCACTTCGGAAAGCATGGCCAAGACCGTTACCGCCGAAGATGGTACCTATACGCTGCAAGGCTTGCGCAGCAGTGAATACCGCCTCCGTGCCATTTTGCCGGAGGATGGCAGCACCTTCTCCTGCCTGCCGCAGGAAGACGGCGTAGAGGGCAATCGCTTTGTGCAAAACCGCACTTCCCGCGAAAGCAAGGTGGAGCCCCTTACCGTTACCAGCGGCAGCGATGTGCAGGTGCAGGTGGGCGTAGCCAAGGGCGCAACCGTTAGCGGTGTATTGTTTGAAGATGCCAACTACAACGGTGTAAAGGATGCCAAGGAACGCACTTTTTCCGGTTTGAAGGTCATGCTGGTGGATGAGGAAGGCAATATCGCCTATCAGGGCCAGAGCGCGACCAAGGGCGCATATACCCTCAGCGGTATCATGCCGGGCACCTACACCCTCAAGGTGCAGCGCAACCGCTCCTATGGTTTTACCCGCCTGCGCCCTGCCGAAGAAGGCGGCAGCTATATTCGTGAATTGATCGATGGCTACGGCATTTCCGACCCCATAGAGATCGCTATGGCTCAGGAGATGACCAACGTAAACGCAGGTATGCTGCCCGCTGGTACCGTAAGCGGCATCCTCTTCCACGACCAGAACGACAACGGCGTGCAGGATGAAGGCGAGTATGGCTTGAACACCGCCACCGTGCGCTTGCTTTCTTCCGATGGCGAGATCGATCTGGTGCGCTCTGTGGATGAAAACGGCCATTATCTGTTCGACGGCGTAATGCCCGGTGACTACACCATTACCTTCCAGTTGCCGGAGAACACCGAGATCGCGCAGGTGGCTCAAGGCGGTAATACGCTGGAGAATGCTGGCAGAGAGACCGTAACCCAGTCCTTTGCCGTCACCATGGGCGAGGAAGTGACCTACCCGCTGGTGGGCGCAGTCACGTTGGGTACGCTGGAAGGTGTAGCTTTCCACGATCGAAATGCCGATGGTGAGCAGACCGCCGATGAGGAAGCCTTTGCCAATGTGCATTTGGTGCTTCTTAGCGGCAGTGATGAGTACGAAGCCACCACGGCCAGCGACGGCAGCTTTGCCATCACCGACCTGCGCCCTGGCGATTATCGTTTGGAAGTAACGATGCCTGATGGGTATATTGCCGGTCACGATGCTGGCAACCTGCCTCTCGAACCCCTGAATGCCCAGACAGTGGCTTGTCCGTGGAGCGAATTGATCAGCCGCCAGCCGGTGGACATCAGCGCAGTGCAGCCCGCTGCCATTGCCGGTGAGATCCGTCTGGATGAAAACAACAATGGTCAGAGCGAGACCAACGAACGCATGATGACCGGCATCACTTTGGAATTGGTGGATGAACAGAACGGTAAGACGCAAACCGTGGTCAGCGATGACAATGGCTTTGTGTTTGGCAGCGTTCGCCCGGGCATCTACACGGTGCGTTTTGCTCTGCCGCAGCAATCGGAACCTGCCAAGGTGGTAGATTCCTCCTTCCGCTTCAGCGGCTCGGCAATGGAGCAAAGCGGCATCGTGGTGACTGAGGCACAGCAGGTCTCCGGTCTTAGCACGGCGCTGGTCAGCCGTACCAGCATCGGCGGTTCCCTCCTGTTGTACGATGAAGCCGGTCAGCAGCCCGTGGCCGATGTGACCGTTACCCTGATGGATGAAGCCACCGGTTCGGTTCTGGCCACCTCCGTCAGCGACGAAAACGGCGCCTATCGCTTCGATGGTCTCTGGCCGGGTCAGTACCGCATTCAAGCGGCTTTTGCACCCAACGCTATCTTTGTTCGCCCCGATGATACCAATTATCCGCAGGGCGCCAGCATCATCCAGACGGATGATGGCATGAGCAGCGTGCTCGAACTCCGGATGGCTGAACACCGCCTGAGCGAAAATGTGCTGTATATCCGCACTGCGAAGGTGGGCGATCTGGCTTGGGTGGATGAGAATGCCAATGGTCTCTTGGATGGCAGCGAGCGCCGACTGCCCGGCGTACAGGTGCAACTGCTGCAGAACGGTCAGCCTGTGTATGAGACCACGACCGATGTGCATGGCTATTATCAGTTTGCCAATGTATATCCCGGTACCTACACGCTTACGGCCTCCGCCTATCCGGAATTGACCATCACCACGCCTGTGCCGTCCCTGCGCATTATTTCCAGCTGCCTTACCAGTGGCGATGGGCAAATGGCGCAGAGCGATGCCTTTACGGTGGAAAGCGGAAGCGTGACCAACGATTTCGATCTGGGTTATGTGCTTTTGCCCGGTCAGCAGCTGCCGCAGCTGCCGCAGGAGCCCACCAGAGACTGGAATGCATGGAATAGCCAGTATGCTTCCATGCAAACATGGTAAAATAGCTCAAGCCCCCTCTTTGCAACATTGCAAAGAGGGGGCTTATCTATCATACGCTATGGCTTGTTGATGCACGCCATAGCGTTTTTTGTTGGGACACACTACCGCCGCACCATGGGGGAGACCTGCTGCCGGTTGAGGAGCAGCAGTACCATTACGGTCATATCATCCCGGGGCTGGTCGCCGCCGGATAGCAGGGCGTTGCGAAGCAGCGCATCAGCCATGCGCTGAGGCTGGATAAACACGCTTTCCAGTATGGCGTGCTTCAGCTCCTCTTCATCCCGAAAAGCATCGGTCACGCCGTCGCTCATCATCAGCAGAATGTCGCCGCTGTGCAGGGTGTATTCTGCGTGGCAGGGCATGGCTTCTTCCAAGATGCCAAGAGGCAGGGAGGCGGCTTCCACTTTTTTTAGATGGTCGCCCCGCAGTACCCATGTGGCGCAGGCTCCCAGTTTTTCGCACATAACAGCGCCGTTCCATAGGTCGATGTCGCATAGATCCACTGTGGTAAAGCATTCTGCATCAGGGCTGGCATTCAGCATCATACCGTTTACGGCCGTAATGGCTTGCCTGCGGGTATACCCTGCCTCCAGCAGGAGCAAAAGCAGCTCCAATGTTTTTTGGCTCTGGGTATGGGCTCCTTCGCCATGTCCCATACCGTCGCATAAGACCATGAGCATACGCCCGCCGTCGCATCGCTTGGCAATACAGGCATCTCCGCATACATCGCCCGCTATGGGGGCAGCATGCCCTGCGCAAAGGCTTGCGGTGCCAACGGCTGCATAGTATATAGGCGTTTCTTCCAGCTCCACACGGCTGTGTTCCAACCGGCTGATGGAAAGCTGCAGATCCTCTGCCTCGTCCAGATAGGTGAGCAGGCTGTCGATGGCTTTGCGGCTGGAACGCAGGCTTTCGGTCTGCAAAGCGACTTGTAAGTGTCCATCCACCCGGCGGGCGTAGCACAGGCGGGCAGGGATCCGCAATTCATCGATGGCCATGCGTATTTGGTGGGCAGCTTGCAGATCGCCGGCACTTTGTCCGGCTGCCAATGCACTCAGTTCGTGCAGGGTCCCGCTCATGGCAGAGAGATGAGCCAGCGTGAGCGCCTGTTCATACTCGGCACGGCTTTGCCTGTGCTGGCGCTTTTTTTGTGCGACCAGTGCCTGTTGAGCGGTCTGTTCGATCTCCTCCGCCCGCAGGCAGCCATGGCGCTCCAAGACGGGTAGTTCGGCTTCGCTTACATGGCAGCCATCCTTTACCATATCCATGCTCAAGGACAGCATATGCTCAGTATCACGGCGGCTTCGCCCCCAGCATAGCTCCCGGTTGCTGCACTGGGCACATAGCAGTGCCCCCAGCGCTTCTCCGTTGCCCATAGTGGTTGCGGCAGGCCTTGGCAGAGCGTGAGCGATCTCGTTGACCGCATCCCGCATATGAGCGATCCGCTGGCTGACAAAATCGTTCTCCATACGCAGATCTCCCGGCAGGGTACCGCTCAGGTACATTTCGGCTTTCTCCAAAAATCCCCGCGGCAAAAGGGCGGTAAACAAACCAGCGCAAAGCCCGCATAGCCAATGGATGGGCATCTGATTGTACGGAGTAAGATAAGCCGTTAACAAGCAAGCTGCCGGTGCAAGAAAAAGAAGCAAGATGCGTTTGCGTGCAATAGGGGAAAGCCCGCAGATCAGTCCGCACAAGCATAGGGGAAAGATGAGCCGATAGTCATGCCCATCCATAACGATCGCAAGCCCGCAAAACAGCCCAGCAGCCGTGCCGTATGCAGGGCCGTTGATAGCAGCAGCCAGCAATGTTGCGAACATGGCGCACAGACACCCCAGATTGACGGGGCCGACGCGAAAGAAACTGAGCGCAGCGATCAGCAAAAGGCATAAAAATTGTATGCCGAAACGTTCACGGGCCCTTGGTTGGGCACAGCTGGTCTGAAGATCGCACAGACCGCTGTGCAAAAGAAAGGCCGATAGCATCCCCAGAGGCAGCGCAGCCACTGCCACGATGACATCCCATAAGGTGCCGGTGATGCAGGCGGCTGCTACCCTTGGCAAAAGGGCAAACAAACAGTACAGCGATGCCTGTACGGCAGTGCGCGGTCGGCTTACCTTAAGCGAAAACCATAGGAGAAGGCAGCCTGCATATTGCCATAGATCCAGCTCGATCCCCCAGAGAAAACGAAGCAGCAACGAAAACAGCAGCCCCAGTAGCGCAAACAGCCCCGGTGTTTCTTTGGGAGCTGGCAGCAGGGCTGCTGCAAAGGGCGACGGGATCTGGAACCATCGGATAAATGGCAGCAGAAAATAGCAAAGAAAAGTGGCTGTTCCGGGCATCAGGCTGCGGCATAGTGCGGCGAGCCGTTTTGGCAGCGTGGCTGCAAACGCCTTGCGTTCCGCTGACTGCGGGTAAGGAATCATATTGCTGCCTCCTTCTGTGACAAGTATACAGGCAGTATATATGCCGCCAAGTGGGTCATCTGTCATATTTGCGTGCAAAAATTGTCGCCTGTTTGCGCTTATTCGACTGGCTTTTTGGTGCATGGCTTTCTATGCTTTGGGAGACGATAATGGAAACAAAGGGAGGGGAAGCAGTTTGAACAAACAAAGAAAATGGGCAGGGTGGCTGGTCTTAACGGTTATTGCCGCCGCTGCGGCAGTGGCTTTGGCGCTGACAAATCGTGTGACCGAGGCACCCATTCGCCAGCAAAATATGGAGCGCACCCATGGCGCACTGATGGAACTTTTTCCCGAAGCAGATGATTTTGCAGCGCTGACGTTGGAGAGCAGCGATGAGCTTTTGTCGGCTTATACGGTCAGCAGTGCCGGGCAAACGGTGGGGTATGCCGCAACCATTGCATCGCAAGGGTATGCCGGCCCTGTGGAAGTGATCGTTGGGCTGGAAAATGATTTTTCGTTGCGGGGCATTCGCGTGGGCGGCAGCGATTTTAAGGAAACGGAGGGCTTGGGTTCCAAAGCCAAAGAACCGGCTTTTACAGACCAGTTCCGTGGTAAGAAACCGCCGCTTACCCTTTCGCAGGATGTGGAGGGGATCTCGGGTGCTACCATTACCAGCTCGGCAGTGGTGGAGGGAGTTAATCAGGCAGCAGAAACGTTGCAGGCCCGCATGGGCGGGCAGGGAGCATCAGGCGTTGCCCCGACCGAAAGCACTGCACCTGCTGCGACCGAACCGACCCAAATGAGCAGGACTGCCAATGCCAGCGTGATCGGCTATGCGGGGCCTGTATTGGTGCGCCTTACGCTGGATGAGGCAGGCGCGATCAGTGCGCTGGATATTGGCGGCGCACGAATGGCAGAAACGCCCGGCGTGGGTGCAAGGGTCGCCGAAGAAAGCTTTGCAGCACAGTTTGTTGGCAAAACACCGCCCTTTAACGAAGATGAGGTCGAGTTGATCTCAGGGGCGACTATCTCATCCAAAGCAGCAGTGGAAGCGATCCATCAGGCGGCGAAGTTTCTTACCGAAGAAAAACCATAGTGCTTCGACAAAAGCAGATGCTTTTCACAGTAGGAAAAAACGAGCCGGATGGCGTATCCCTCATGGTGCAAGCGCACAGAAGGAGGAATAGCCATGCGGCTCGTATTGGTGATGCAGAACCGTCAGCGGGCTGAGGCCCTCAGGCAGGCCCTTTATGCCCGTTGGGAAGCGTGGCAGGTCACCCTTGCTTCTGGGGCAGAGGAAGGATCCGCTTGTTTGCTGCAAGGCGGGGCTGATCTGGCGGTGCTTGTGGGTAGCCCGGCAGAGCATGGCGCAAGCTTGCTTTTGCAGCTGATGGCGCAGCGCATACCATGCCCGCCGAGGGTGCTCTACCTATGCGAGACCGGGGAAAGACCTGCATTGATAGCGGATTGCTTTGCCCCCATCACGGCCTCCGATGAGCAGTTGTGCCGCCTGCTGTCTATCCTTGCCAAAAAGCCGCTGCCGTCCCTTGCTGTGCAGGACGTACAGCGGCTTTCGCTGCTGATCGATTCGTTTTTGGACGAGCTTTCCATGCCCAAAGCCCTGAAGGGCAGAGGCTATACGGTATGGCTTTTGCACCAGATAACGCCCTCGCCCCTGAGGGAACGTAGACCGCTGGGCGAATTGTACACCGCTTGCGCCAAGGTACACGGAACCACCCCTGCTGCGGTGGAGCGCTGCCTGCGGGTGGCTGTGGAGAGCGTATTTACCCAAGGCAGCATACAAGGCATCGAGCGCTGCTTCGGTGCGACTGTGGACCCCGAAAAGGGCAAGCCTACCAATCGTGCTTTTTTGCTAAGGGCAGCACAGCTTTTGCGCTGCCGGATGGAAGATCACTCCTTCACAGAGACCCGTTCGCTAAACAACAGCGAGATGCACCAAAGACCAGCTGCGCCGACCAGCGTATAAATGATGCGGCTGATGGTGGCAGCCTGACCGCCAAAGAGATAGGCGACCAAGTCGAACTGGAATACGCCCACCAGCGCCCAGTTGATAGCGCCGATGATGACCAGCGCCAATGAGATCTTGTCAAGCATGGCTTTTCCCTCCTGCATAATAAGATGGGAGCAAGCAGCCAGACGCAGCGCCTGAGTGCCTCTCTCTACCGGGAGGATGCGCCAAACGCCATTGCATTATGCACGTTAGTGCGCAGGCGGGTTTTCCCAGCTATGGGCAAAAACAGGCTTGCGCATCCTTACCTTGAAGGAGGATGCGCTGCTTCCACGGCTCCTTAAGATGGATGAGTACAGCGCAGCCTTGCAGCGTGTCAGATACCAGCGCTTGCTCGCCCTGCACTTCCATTTGCATGCAAAGCGCCCATTCCGGGCGGTTCCATAGCAGATCGCCGGTGGATAGGCATACCCTCATCAGACCATCTGGCGTGCTGATGAGGGCACTTTCGCCATCTGGGCAAACGCACAGCCCGCCGGGCTGACCGGGCAGACGCAGTTTTTCTTTCGGACGCACCCCTTTAGAGAGCGTATAAAGGATGGTGTGCAGCTGGTCGCCTTCCCCGGCGCAAAGCAGCGCGATGCCCTCTTTCCAAAAGGCGGCTGCAAAGCATGGGTGGCGGGTGTAAAACGTGCGGGTCGGCACAAGATCGGGCGCAGAAAACAAGTAGGCTTCGCATACTGCACCGCCGGCCACCAATAATTGGCGACCATCCTGGCTTAGCTGCATACTGCGGGGAAATACCCCGGCCGGCACAGCGTAGCAAAGCTCCCCTGTGCCTAAATGCACGGTATGGATGCAATCGGCCTCCGTGCTTAGCTGGTACAGGTAACGGCTGCAAGGGGACAGGCACATCCCGCCTAAGGCCGGTAATGCTGCAAACAGAAGCGGTTTTTCCTCTTGGCAGCGGTGCAGGCACAGAGCATCCCGGCTTGTTTGGCAGGCCAGTACAAGATGTTCCCGGGAAGCGCAGGGGCGGTAGGGTGATGGAAAATGACAGTCAAGCTGCCTGAGCAACTGCCCCTGTCCATCGGCCAGCCAGACCCCTGATGTTGCATCCGTGATCAAAAAGCCCATTTCACCGCCCCTTTCCATGCTGTATAACACCTTATGCACATCTTTGTACAATGTGAAAAACAATGCAGGAAAAAAGGTGGAAAGCGTCGAATATATGATTTTGGCTTATTTTGTTTTTACCTCAGAAGGAGCGAAGTATGATGCGTTATCGTACCCAAGGAACCTGTTCTACCGCCATTGATCTGGAGATCGAAAACGGCGTGATCACCAATTGCAAGTTTACCGGCGGTTGCCGCGGCAACACGCAGGGTCTCGAAAAAATGGTCGTCGGCCAAAATGCCGAGGATGTGATGCAGCGCCTGCGCGGCATCCAGTGCCGCGGCGGTACGTCCTGCCCCGACCAGCTCAGCCACGCCATCGAAGAATATCTGGCACAGTAAGGAGACCCCTGTTGTGGAAGAAATAAAAGCAATGAAATTTACCGAAGCCGACCTGAGCAACGAGATCGTTAAGGCCGTTGAAAAGATGGGGTTCAAAGAAATGACCCCCGTGCAGCAGAAAACCCTGCCCCTCATGATGGAGGGCAGAGACATTATTGCCATTGCCCCCACGGGCACGGGCAAGACCTGCGCTTTCGGCATTCCCATGCTGGAATACATCAACCTGAGCGACAAGCGGGTGCAGGAACTGGTGCTTGCCCCTACCCGTGAATTGAGTTTGCAGATCACTGAGGAATTGCGTGCTTTGGCGCGGTACATTCCCGGCGTGCGCATTGCTTGCCTTTACGGCGGACAACCTATTGTAAAGCAGATCAGCCAGCTGAAGCAGAACCCGCAGATCGTGGTGGCTACGCCCGGCCGCCTCTTGGACCATATGGAGCGGGGCAACATCCGGCTGGACAGCGTGCACACCATGGTGCTGGACGAAGCTGACGAAATGCTGAACATGGGTTTTGTTAAGGATGTTACCAAGATCATCGAAGCAACGCCCAACGATCGGGAGTTGGTGCTGTTCTCTGCCACCACCAATCAGGATGTTATGACCATTGCTTGGAAATACCAGCAGGATCCTGTGGAAGTGGTCATTCCTGCCACCAAGGAAAACCGGCCGCAGATCACGCAGTATGTTATCAACACCGAGCGGGAAAACAAGTACGAAAACTTGCTCTATCTGCTGGATAGCGATGTCTATCAGCGGGTGATGGTCTTTGTAAACACCAAGGATATGACCCAGCGGCTGTGCAAGCGCCTGAAGGATGCAGGCTACCCTGCCGACTGTCTCCATGGCGATATGCGCCAGACGGCACGCAATCAGGTAATGCAGGCGTACCGCAAGGGCAAGTTCCAGATCTTGCTGGCTACCGATGTGGCTGCCCGCGGCATCGACGTAGACGATGTGGAAGCTGTTATCAACTACGACCTTCCCAACGAAAACGAGTACTACCTGCACCGCATCGGCCGTACCGGCCGTGCCAAGAAGCATGGTGTGGCGTTCACCCTGCTTACCTACACCGAGAGCGTTCGCTTCGATGCGATCCTCAAATACATTATGGCCAAGCCTGTTCCGCTTACGTTTAACGATATGGGCATCCTTGTTTCCGAAGACGGAGAGCCGTTCTTCGAAGATATGTGACCGCATTAACGATTGGAGGCATTCTCTATGGGCATTATCCCTTCCCGCAATCTGGAGGATCAGCGCCGCGAGGAAAACGGCGTCGTCTATTTCGACCGTGGCACCATCGAAGGCAAGGATGGCCGCAAGTACGACCGTTTTGCCATTCAGACCCACTTTGTTGAGGTGGGCGAGAGCCAGCTGGAGCTGGTGGAAAAGTATGTTCGTCCCCTCTATCAAGAAGGCGACATCCTGTCCTTTGGCGCAAAGGTAATGTGCATGTGCGTCAAGTCCGTCAAGACCCGCGAAGAAGTAAAGCCCGGCTTCTGGGCCAATCTGCTGTGGCGTTTTGCTGGCATCAACCACACCGGTGTGGGCGCTCATGAGCCCTACAAGATGCAGATGATCATTGATATCTGCGGTCTGCCCCGGGTGCTGCTGGCTGCCTTCCTCAGCGCTGTTACCAAGCCCTTCGGCGTACACGGCGTATTCTGGAAGGTGTGCGGTCACGGCGTTGCGGGCATCGATGGCTTCTACACCCGTTCCAGCTTCCAGCTGTACCACGAATTGGCGCTCATCAACCCCGACAACCCCGACCAGCTTTGCGAAGAGCTGATGCAGCAGACCGGCGGCATGCCTGTTGTGCTGATGGATGCTAACGACCTGCAGCGGGATCAGCTTGGCAAGAGCAGCAATATGCCTCTTAGCGATGAACAGATCCAAGATGCCATGGCTGACAACCCCAGCGGTCAGGGCGACGAATTGACGCCCTTGATCCTGATCCGTCCGTTGGCCTAAGCAGCGCATTGCGATAAACAAACGTAGCAGCACAAGGCATAGCAATGCCTTGTGCTTCAGGTCGTCGAAAAACTCGCCTATGGCGCCTTTTCCGACGAGGTTTGCACCGTTTGCCTACTCGCCTACGGCTCGCCGGGCGGCAAACGGCGATAGGAATCCCTTGCTACGCAAGGGTTCCGAAACCACCGCGCATGTCGCTGGTTTCGGAACTAGAATCGGAGGGTTGCGACCCTCCGATACCTCTCGGGGTTTATCGACAGGCTGAAGAATGCATGGCTTGCTTTTAGAAAGCCATGCATTCTTCTCTTCTACGAAAGGAGCACACCATGCTCAAACGCATCATTGCGGCAACGCTGTTGCTT
>JAZSRK010000121.1:0-4217 GCA_045538465.1 Candidatus Limiplasma sp.
GTTCTCTGGATCTCCACTCCTCCGAGTTTCTGATATACAGATTGTTGATTGAAGGGAGACTGCTCCTATGTGGGAAAATGAACATCTGATCGATCTTAAGAATATCTGCAAGGAATACGACGGCGTTAAGGTGCTCAAGGACATCAACCTCTACATCCGCAAGAAGGAATTCGTGACCCTGCTGGGCCCCTCCGGCTGCGGCAAGACCACCACGCTGCGCATCATCGGCGGCTTTGGGACCCCCACCAGCGGCGAGCTGCTCTTCGAGGGCAAGGAGATCTCCCACATCCCGCCCTACAAGCGCCGGGTGAACACCGTGTTCCAGAAGTACGCGCTGTTCAACCACCTGAATATATACGACAATATCGCCTTCGGCCTGAAGCTGAAGAAAATGCCCAAGGACGAGATCGACCGCAGGGTGAAGCGCATGCTTTCCCTGGTGAAGATGACCGGCTACGAAAAGCGCGGAATCGACCAGATCTCCGGCGGGCAGCAGCAGCGCATCGCCATCGCGCGCGCGCTGGTGAACGAGCCGGAAGTTCTGCTGCTGGACGAGCCGCTGGGCGCGCTGGATCTCAAGCTGCGCAAGGAGATGCAGCTTGAGCTCAAGAGCATGCAGCAGAAACTGGGCATCACCTTTATCTATGTCACGCACGATCAGGAAGAGGCGCTGACGATGAGCGATACCATCGCCGTCATGAACGCAGGCCGTATCCAGCAGATCGGCGACCCCAAGCGCATTTACGACGAGCCCAAGAACGCGTTCGTGGCCAATTTCATCGGCGAGAGCAATATCCTGGAAGGCGTTATGCCGCAGGATGAGCTCGTCGAATTTGCCGGCGCGAAGTTCAGCTGCGTGGACAAGGGCTTTGGCAGGGGAGAAAAGGTGGACATCGTCGTCCGTCCCGAAGATATCATGATCGTAGGCGAGGATATCGGCCAGCTGACCGGCGTTGTGCAGAGCGTACTGTTCAAGGGCGTGCATTACGAAATGATGGTCTCCACCGGCGAGATCACCTTCAAGGTGCATTCCACTACCATGCAGCCTCAGGGCTCCAAGGTGGGCATCAATATCGTGCCCTTCAATATCCACATCATGAAGCCCATGCAGGAGGAGGAGCCTTCCGATGTATGATATGAGACTTCCTTGGTGGGCGTATGCGCTGATGGGCGCAGGTCTGGTCTGCTTTGTGGGCCTGATCGTCGCTTCGGTGCGCCGCAACCATGGTGTAAAGCGCAGCTTGTTTGCATCGCCTTACACGCTGTGGATGATCGTCTTTACTGTGCTGCCCTGCATTCTGGTGGCCTACTACGCTTTTACCGATGCAAATGGCGTTTTTACCCTTGAGAACTTTATGAGTTTTTGGGATAGCAACTACGCCAAGAACAAGATCTACGCTACCATGGGCGAAGCGGCCGCACCGTACATCATTCGCGGTACGGTCAATGTGGATACGTTGGTGTATTCTTTGTGGATGGCCTTTTTGTGCACGGTGATCTGTCTTTTGCTGGGCTATCCCGCTGCGCTGTTCATGGCCGACCGCAACATGAAGATCGGCGCCACCATCGTTATCCTGTTCATTATCCCCATGTGGATGAACTTCCTTCTGCGCACCATCGCTTGGATGAGCCTTCTGGAAGATCAGGGTCTCATCAACACCTTCCTGCGCTGGCTTGGCTTTGACGGTGTAAAGCTCATGTATAATTCTGGTGCTGTTTTGCTGGGTATGGTGTACAACTTCCTGCCGTTTATGGTATTCCCGGTATATACCAGCCTGAGCAAGCTGGATCCCAAACTGGGCGAGGCTGCGCAGGATCTTGGCTGCAACGAGTGGAAAACCTTTACCCGTGTAACCGCTCCTCTGAGCCTGCCGGGCGTGATCAGCGGTATCACGATGGTATTTATGCCTTCTGTAACTACGTTCTTCATCCCGCGTATTCTGGGCGGCGGCAACACCATGATGTTCGGCGACTTGATCGAGAGCAAGTTCCTTACCGAAGGCAACTGGAATGTAGGTTCTGCCCTGAGCCTCATTATGATGGTGCTCATTCTCATCAGCCTTGGCATTCTGCGCAAATTTGACCCCGAGGGAGAAGGAGGCGGTATTGCATGAAAAAGACAGGACTGTTTTTCAAAAAGTGCTATCTGGGCATTATCCTCTTTTTCCTCTATATCCCCATCGTGGTCATGGTCATTCAGTCCTTTAACGCTGGCAAGAGCCGTGCTAAATGGGAAGGTTTTTCCTTCCGCTGGTATGCAGAACTGTTTCACGATCGTTCCATCATGGCTGCCTTACAGGTGACCATCGCAGTAGCCGTTATTGCAGCGGTTATCGCCACCATTCTCGGTACGTTGGCTGCCATCGGCATCTACGCCATGAAAAAGCGTCCCCAAAGCGTTATGATGACGCTGACCAACATTCCCATGACCATGCCGGATATCGTAACCGGTATCTCGCTTATGCTCCTGTTCTTGTTTACCAAGGTGGAGCGCGGCTTTGTGACCATGGTAATGGCGCATATCACCTTCAATACCCCGTATGTCATCCTGTCTGTTATGCCAAAGCTGAAACAGATGAACAAGCACAGCTATGAAGCTGCGCTGGATCTGGGTGCAACTCCTACCTATGCGCTTACGCACGTGATCATTCCGGAGATCCGTCAGGGCATCATTACCGGCGCCATGTTGGCGTTTACCCTGTCGTTGGACGATTTTACCATCAGCTACTTTACCACGAGCCCGCTGGTGCAAAATCTTTCCACCCTCATCTACTCCAAGGCCCGTATCGGTATCGACCCCACGCTCAACGCATTGAGCACCTTGATGTTTGTTGCGCTGCTTGTTCTGCTGGTCATCGTCAATCGCCGTACCGCAGATAATGCCGCGTAATATATACTCCCACAAATTAAATTTATGGAGGGTACACAACAATGAAAAAGATTCTGGCTGTTCTCTTGGTGCTGTTGATGGCGCTGCCTGCGATGGCAAGCGCTCAGGAAGTTGTCAACGTTTACAACTGGGAAGATTATATCGACGAAAGCGTGCTGGAACTGTTTGAGCAGGAGACCGGCATCCATGTTAACTACATGAACTTTACCACCAACGAGGATATGATCGTTAAGGTAGAGACCAGCCCCGGAGCTTTCGACCTTGTGTTCCCTTCAGAGTACATGGTGGAGCGCATGCTGTCCAAGGGTCTGCTGGCTGAGATCAACTACGCTAATGTACCCAATATGCAGTACACCCTGCCCAACCTGCTCAACCCCAGCTACGACCCCAACAATGCACACTCCGTGCCCTACATGTGGGGTACCGTAGGTATCCTCTACAACACCACCATGGTGGATGAACCCGTCGATTCTTGGGGCATCCTGTGGGATACCAAGTACACCGGTAACGTGTTTATGCTGGACTCTATTCGCGATTCTATGGGCGTTACCCTCAAGTATCTTGGCCACTCCATGAACACTCACGATTTTCAGGCACTGGAAGCTGCAAAGACCAAGCTGATCGAGCAGAAGCAGTCCGGCGTGGTAAAGGCGTATCAGGTAGACGAGACAAAGGATAAGATGGTTGCAGGCGAAGCTGCGCTGGCTGTGGTCTGGTCCGGCGATGCGCAGTACGCCATCGATCTGAACCCCGATCTGGCTTATGCCATCCCCAAGGAAGGCAGCAACGTGTGGGTAGACTGCATGGTCATTCCCGCCACTGCCAAGAACAAGGAGAACGCTGAAGCACTGATCAACTTCCTCTGCCGCCCCGATATTGCTCAGCTCAACTGCGAAGCCATCTGGTACTCTTCTCCCAACAGCGGCGCTATCGAGTTGATGGGCGAGGAATACACCAGCAATACCACCATGAATCCTCCTGCCGAGCTGTTGGCCAATTGCGAGTATTTCAACGATATTCAGGGCGATTTCCTGGAGATCTACAATGCTCTGTGGTTAGAAGTTAAGAATGCTAAGTAAATAGCAAAGGGCTGTCTCAAAATACAATTTTGAGAAAAGTAAAGGCATGGAATGTTGCTCATCCGGCAGCATTCCATTCCTTTTTTGACAGTCTTTTACGATGAATTGGTAATATCTTCTTGTTTTGAGACAGCCCCTTCAGATTGTCGAGAAACCCCGGGTGGAGTCGGAGGGTCGCAACCCTCCGACTGTGATCCGAAACCAGCGACATGTATTGCGGCCCAAATCCGATTACATCGGCTTTGGGC
>JAZSRK010000140.1:0-14170 GCA_045538465.1 Candidatus Limiplasma sp.
TGGCGCAAGGTTTGTGGGCTCTGATCCGCAACCTCAATCTTCGCCTTGGCTACTGCCGTAGCCAATTCTCGTTTCGGTTGACGACTTCAATTCGCTAACGCCTTCGGCGTTGTGCCCACTGGGCACGCGCTCATTTCCGTCTCCACACCCGGCAGGGAGCTGAGCTCCCTGCACCCTGCGCCACCTTAGCGAAACAGGTACGACCTGCCTGACTGCCTCACATCCAAAGCATAGCATCCATACCGCACAGCTTCGCTACAGCCTCTGTAAAGAAATAATCGCCGTAGGTAATATTGATGTGGCGGCCGGCTCCGTCGTTGTGGTAGGCGGCGGTGCAGTGGGTCAGAATGCCACAGCTGTTTTCCGACCAATCGCAGCAATGGTCGATGAGGCCGTCCACCAGCTTTTCGGCGGCTTGCTGCCAGCGGGGGTCGCCGGTGGCTTTGGCCAGTTCCAACAGACCGCAGGCAGCGCAGGCACCGGCAATGTTGTCGATGCGCTCCTCGTCCTTGGGCTGGCAGAAGTCGCAGTCGGTCAGCCCGTCGGGGCGAATGTGGTCGGCAAAGTAGGCGGCGATGCGCTGGGCGGCATCCAGATAGCGCTCTTCCTTGGTGCTCAGGTAGGCAAGGGTAAAGCCGTACAGCCCCCACGCCTGCCCGCGGCTCCAGCTGGTGCCCAAGGCATAGCCCTGCCCGGGGTGCTCCGCTACCCGTGCGCCGGTGTAGGGATCCAGCTCGATGATGTGGCTCACGGAGCCATCCGGGCGCAAAAACTCCCGCAGGGTCATATCGGCATGCACCTTGGCCACATTGGTAAAGCGGGGGTCGTTCAGCTGACGGGATGCCCAGAATAGCAGGCTCAGGTTCATCATACAGTCCACGATGGCGTAGCCCATCTTGTCCGGGTCGTTCCAAGCGCGAATGTAGCCCACCGGGTTAAAGCGTCCCATCAGAAGGCTGGCGGCATGCAGGGTGTGGGTGCGGGCGGCTTCGCTGCCGGTCAGCTTGTAGTCTGCCCCGGTGGATAGCAGGTACATAAAGCCCACATCATGGTGCAGCCCATGGTAGGCGCTCAATTCGGCAACGAGCAGATCCTCCACCCGGCGGGCTTCGGTGAGGAACAGCTCCTCGCGGGTAACGGTGTAGAGCTGCCACATCAGCCCGGGCCAGAAGCCGCCTGTCCACCAAGCGTTGCCATCGTGAGGGGAGGCAGCCCATGTGCCGTTTTCGCTCTTGTAGGGCAGAATGCCCATCTGGGCAGCGATGGGTGCGCTTTTGCGAAATTTGGCAGCGATTTTTTCAAGGATCACATCGGGTCGGTTGCGCATGTTCAGCACCTCTTCTTATGGGTTCTTATGGGGTTATTTGGCAGCGTACAGCGCTGCTCGGTTATCTGTTGGTCATATTGTAGCCCCTCAGGCGGCTGGTTGCAATAGCGGATGTGGCAAAAGTTTATGTGCTGAAAGCCTATGGGTTTATGGAATTTTGGCATGAGTTACAAAATGTGACAAATAGTATACAATTGTTTGAATTTTGCATTGTATTTCCTTTTTTGAGATGTTCTATGGTATAATAAATGGCAACGCTTTTACGTGCTGCAACTGTCTTTTACGCTATTCATTCTTCTTTATCTTAGCGAATACAAAGAAGATCGCTTTTTCCGAAAAAACCAGATGGAGGCAAAACACATGCAACAAAACAAGAAAAACACGTTGCTTCGCATTTTCCTCGTGCTGCTGTTGGTATGCACGGCACTTTTGTGCACCCTGCCCGCCCTTGCGCAGGATGCATCCGGCGAGCCGGGCTATAGCGGCACCAGCAGCTATAACGAGGCGGACGGCAATAAGATCGAGTCCATCCACCTTGTATGGAATACCGAGGATACCCGGGACGATGGCGACGAGTATTTTTTGTGGCTGTCCACTTCCAGCAGAAGCAACCTGTCCATGAAGTTTACCCTGCAGGTAAACCTGTCCGGTCAGGCCGAAGCGGGCGACTATGCTCCCGGTTCGCTGCGCATCCGCATTCCGCAGCAGATCTGGCATGCCCGCGATACGCAGGGCGAGGATGGCAGCGTGAAGGAAGAGGGCTATGGTAAGATGGACTTGCCCATCACCATCAAGCCCACCCCGTCTGTCGATTGGTACTACGAAGTGGACGGGGACGACTATGTGCTCGTAAACAACAAACAGATCGGTGCTACCTCCAACCACTCCTTTGAGTGCACCATCTATAATATCGACCCGCTGTACATTGTGGACGAGTCCATCTCCGATGAGTTGGTGGCGCATATCGATGCAGTTACCAGCGCAGGCAATACCATCTGGATGGATTCCAACACCCTCGTGGCCCAGATCGATACGCAGGAGCGCATCACCAATGCCGCGAAGAGCGCTAAGTTTTTCGAGTTTATCGACGATGACGAAGGCGTGCCTCAGGCTGTGCTGGATCATCTGCCTTCCGGTACGCCCGAGGATTATGTATATGTAAAGTGGACCAACCGCGCCTATATGAGCGGCAACCAATACTTCTCCCTTTCCATGGACGACCCCGAGACTTGGTGCTACGATCGGGTCTATAACGAGGCGACCGGCTCGTACGATCTTATTCCCGTATGTCAGGGTATTTTTCTGGCGCAGCTGAACCAGCAGGGACAGATCGAAGCCGCTCTGGGCGACGAACCCGTGCCGGGCGAAGGCCAGATCAGTGCCGATGGCTACAGCTACCATAACGATTTGGTGGTGGATTATTACTACAGCACCCAAAGCCCCCCCGTCATTCTCTGGGCGGCATACCCCAACGAAACTTTCCAGAATGCGCATACCTATGTGTTTCAAAACAGCGCCGATTGGGATCTGTTGGAGCAGGATCCTGAAGTGGAATACTGGGAAAAGACCGACGTGAAGCAGCATACCGAGGCTGATGCAGCCGACAGTGTCAGCTTTTTGCAGATGGACTGGGTCTACCCGCCGGGACGGTTCTTGTCCTTTAAGTATATCGAGTCCAATATGCCCCACACGCATCCCTATTACAGTTCCTCTGCCGGCACGCACCACAAGGAGCATACTTACGAAATGGCCCTCAACCATCTCCGCAACGGCGAGGATGTTACCATGGATTATGAGGTGCTCACCGTAGGCTACGGCTACATGTTTACCGCCGGTCCGCTGGCCAACGAAGTCTCGTGGGAGGATGGCAGTGGCCGCACCCATACTTCGGAGATCAATGCTGCCTATAACGACAACTGGAACTCTGAGGAGTGGATCCAGGATCCCGACCACTTCCTGAATTGGTACTATGTAATGGATACCGCCGACCGGTGGGATTTCTTCCAGTACGTAGACCGTGCCGGCGGCGACCCCCAGCTTACCGGTGAAGACTACCAGTTTGACGGCGTGTACATTCAGGCGCCGGAAATGTTCAACTACAGCCGTGTAAAGAACTCCAGCTACCGCTTTACGACCGATCTGCCCTTTGGCTATACGGTGGATAATGCCCCCGAAAAGAAGCCTACCGTGCAGCTGTGGGTGGAATACGACAACAGCGCCACCGTTGATAAGGAAAGCCCCACCGGTCAGCCGGAGGGCTGGGTGTACATGGGCGAATATTCCGTTACCGAGGGCTGCCTGTGGGTGCCTTTCGACAATACCACAGAAAAAGGCATCGTTACCGGTTACCGTACCCGGGTCACCACCAACGAAGCCGCCTGCAAGCTAACGGTGTACCCGCGCATCACCCTCAAGGCCACCGAGCGGGTGCAGGGCATGGTGGAGCAGCTCTTTGCCGAGAGCAGCACTCCCTCCACCAACTTCCGCAACGATGAAAACCTGCACGTGGAGCTGTTTAAGACAGCCGAAGACCAAAGTATTTACGACCCCATCATCAACCCCGACGGCAAGGTGTACCCCAACCAGCAAATGTTTTTGGATGAGGATGTGTATTTCCGCAAGGAGATCAACGAAGATAGCGCCATTGCCAAGTTTACCGGTGCAGGCTACGGCATCTCGCTGACCAAGTCTGTCAGTTTTGACAGCAAGTCTATCGAGAACGGCGGCGATAACGATATTATCAATAAGCGTGCCATCTTGCACTATACCGCCACCTGCACCCAGCGCAGCAACCTTACCTCGCTGCCGCTGTACAACGAGGCGGTGGAAGGCGGCGCGGTCGTGCCGGATTATTCCTGCGTATGGTACGACCTGCTGCCCGAAAACGTGCAGCCTATGCTGGATACCGTCCGCATGGCTCGCCCCGGCGATAAGATCCTGCGCGTTTCCACCATTCCCGACTATGAAGGCACCGGCCGTATTATGATGATCGTGGAATGCGAACTGAAGCCTGACCCCCACTACATCAGCAGGGTGAGCAGCTACGGCGATGAGATCATCCTCCGATTTGATGCATACATCACTTGGCTGGATCTGAATTCCATGCCCGAGAATTTCCAGTTTACCAACTATGTGGCTTACGAGTCTGGCATTGAGGGACAGGTGGGCACCATCAAGGGGCAGCAGGGCGAAAAGGATACCATCACCCCGGCCCCCAAGCTCAACGGCGGCACCCCCACCGGCGTACCGCAGGATATTGCCAACGCCTTTACCGACCTTGACCCCAACACAGACGACGGCCGTTTCGTCTATGCCCGTGTGTCTGTAAGCCCCCATGTGAATATGGATGCCCATACCGAGTACGTCAAGTATGTTAGCAACGATCTGGAAGGCATCTGGACGCAGGGTCTTAGCGGGCAGACGCAGGTGAATGTGTACGAAGGGCACAACTATACCTACCGCCTGACCGTTTCTTCTGCCAAGGGCACCAACACTTGGGATATGGTGTTCTACGACAGCATCGAAAACTACCTCATTCCCAGCCCCGATCCTGACGACCCCATGCAGGACGCCTCCAAGGCCGAAGACTACGCCCATACGCGGGATCGTGCCAATTGGCAGGGCGACTGGCAGGAAGGCGTGGGCGGCGCGCCCGGCGGTCAGTGGCGTGGACGGCTGTATCAGGTAGACCTGAGCGAACTTCAGGAGATGGGCTGTGACCCTATTCTGTATTACAGCACCATCCCGTGGATGCAGTTCAGCGATACCTACGGCGACGTGGTGAACGAAGATGTTATCTTCAACGATGCAGCCGGACACTACATGTTGGAAGACCCCACCACGTGGACGCAGGTGGATCGCAGCGCCATTGTTGATGGCAAGTGGAATGTGCCCGACGGGCTGGATGTAACGGCCATCGCCGTGGATGCCACCACCACCACCGATGGCGAGAGCTTCGTGCTCCGCTCCAAGGAAAGCGTATCCTTCGAATTGCATATGACGGCTCCCGACGATGATGGCGAAGAGGGAAAGTGGGGCGCCAAGGGCGCATATGCCCATATAACCGACGAAGCCACCGGCTTTGACGATATCGACTGGGAAGCTGCCACCGACCCCGAAAACAACATGCGGGCTTACAACAACACCCGCCTGATCTCCCGTCAGGCTCACGAGGACGACAGCAGCGCATACGCCTTCCTCACCATGATCCGCAACGACTATACCCGTGTGGGCATCTTGCCGGAGATCTGCATCGTAGAAAAAGTATGGGATGACGACGACGACCACGATGCCCTGCGCCCCGATTCCATCGTTGTGGAAATGATGCGCAAGGTGCAGCTGGCCCCCGGCGATTACGAACCTGTGCTGGATGCAAACGGCGACCCTGTCACTTTGGAGATCGCCCCCGTTACCGTTACCGAGACCATCAACGGCGAGGTAGTGGAAAGGGAAGAATGGAAGGGCATCTTCTATCAGGTGCCTGTGGTAGATGAGCAGGGACGCAAGTATCTCTACCAGTTCCGAGATACGGTAACGGGCTACACCTGCTCCTGCGCCGAGGGTGAAAACGGTATCTATGTGCTTACCAACACCCACGAAAACGAGACCATCCCCATCAAGGGCGAAAAGACTTGGCTGGCTCCCGATGGCTCTGCCTTGCCGGAGGAAGCGGAGCCGTTGGTACCCGCCAGCATCAAGGTGCACCTGTACCGCACCGGCGCCAGCGGCGAAGCCGAGTTCGTCAAAACCCTCACCGTAAGCCCCGATAACGACGGTAAGTGGATCTACGACTTTGGTCAGCAGGAAAAATACGAGCGCGGCGGCTTTGAGTATCAGTACTTCCTCAAGGAAGACCCGGTGGAAGGCTTCTTCTCCTCGCTGGAGGATGTGGATACGTTGCCCCCCGGCTACGAGATCCCCTATCTGACAGATGCAGCTTTCGACCCCGATCGTATCGAGCTGTTCCATAACTTCTACCTGCCCTTTGGCGATCTGTCCGTGCAGAAAAATTTGATCGATGCAACGGATGTCTCCTCTCAGCAGGCCTTCACCTTCACCCTGTCCTTCTTTGAGGCAGACGACCCCACCGTACCGGTAGGCGGTCAGTATGCCTACAGCATATACACCGTAGAGACCGACCAGACCACCGGCGAGGAGACCTTGGTCACCCCTGCCGTAAGCACTGGCACCGTTTCGGATGGCTCCACCGTGAGCCTGCTGGGCGGGCAGCGGCTGGTGGTCGCCAAGCTGCCGGCAGGCATTGGCTACAGTGTTTCCGAAGCCGGTGCAGACGGCTGGAACGTGCCTGCCACCCCGGAGGATGCAGGTGAGCCCGGCATGGAAAACACCACCGGCAATATCCTCAGCGGTCAGACGGCAGAGGCTGTCTTTACCAACACCTACTCTGCCTCCGGCTATGCGCAGGTAGGCGCAACGAAGCACCTGACCGGCCGCGAGCTGAAAAACGCTATGTTCACCTTTGAATTGGTGGATATGAACGAGGGCAGCGAGACCTACGGCGAGGTGCTGCGTACCGCTTCCAACAAGGCACCCACCCAGACCGAGCAGAACGCAAGCACTGGCGTGATCACTTCCACCGCCGAGGTGCTCTTCGGCGCACTGGATTACGACCAGAGCGATGCGGGGCAGACGTTCCATTATCAGGTGCGGGAGAAGGATACCGGCAAGCCCGGTGTTACCTACTCCACCCAGACTTTTGATGTGACCGTGGAAGTGACCGACAACGGCGACGGTACCCTGTCTACCGTGGTCACCCCCTCCGACCCTGCCCAGATGGTGTTTGAGAATATCTACGAAGCAGAGGGCGAGTTGCAGCTGCGGGGCTGGAAGGCCATGACCCGCCGCGACCCGGAGGATGGCGAGTTCCACTTCGAGTTGTGGCTGAGCAACGAAAGCGGACAGAAGCTGCAAAAGCTGCAAACCGTTACCAACGATGCCGAGGGCAATGTGGTGTTCGCCCCCATCGTGTTTGATGAGACCATGGTATCCGTCGATACGGAAAACCCCTTCGTATACCATTACCTGATGGTGGAAAAGGATACCGGCAACGAGGATATCATCTACTCCGACTACCAGCACCTCTTCATCGTTACCCCGCAGGATAACGGCAACGGCACCATCAGCTTTGTTCAGACCGAAGCCGGTTTCGACGGCAGCGGCGCCCCGGTGGATCGTCCCGCCTCCGTCTTTACCAACGACGAGGATGATGGTCACCTGAAGCTGACCAAGCTGATCGAGAACGGCAACCCCTCCACCCGTTTCAATTTCAAGGTAAAATTGAACGGTGTATCTGCCGGCGATTTCGATCTGGAGTTTGGCGGCGCTACGAATGAGGACTATGAAGCCCCCGAGCAGGAGGAGGAGGTAGAAACACCTTCTACGGCTTCCGGAATCAAGCCTGTCTACTACGCCCCTGCTGCGGATATGACGGGCACGGCCTATGCTGCCCTTAACAAGCAGACTGGTGAATTGGTGTTCTTCCGTACCGACCCCAACGCTCCCATGGATCCTTGGGGCAATACCTTCAGAAACAACGGTTTCTCCGGCAACCGTCAGGCATCTGCAGATGGCAACTTTATTTGGTACAACAACGTAGAAAGCGGCACCCATGCATGGACCAGCGGCAACTACACAAGCGAACGCAATGCCATTAAGACCGTTACCATGCGCGACCCCATCCGCCCCAGCAGCTTGTCGTATTTCTTCCAGGACTGTACCAATCTGGTGTCTGTATCGCTGGATAAGATGGATCTGCACGACGCAAACGGAACCACCAGACAGGCAAGTTGGTTGTACGGCACTTTCTCCGGAACGCCCAACATTCGGGAGATCGACTTGGGCACGCTGGATCTGAGTAAGACCGGCGACTTGCAGTATGCTTTCCGATATTGCAACAGCTTGGAGACCCTGAATATAGGTCACTTGGCGAGAGCGGGCAGTGCGCTTTCCTCCAAAGCTTATCAGGATTATGCCTTCCAAAGCGCGCCTATCACTTGCATTACCATTGGTGACAGAACGACATTCAGCCGGTATTTGAACAACGGCTTCTATTACCAGTACCCCACGCCCCCCAGCGGCTACGAAGATAAGTGGGTCAATGTGGATACCGGCGAGGAACTGGCCAGTGTGCCCCTGTTTACCGAAGGCAACCACGGCGGTACATGGGTGCTGGATCCCAAGTACTACAATCTGGCCTTCGATGCCAACGGCGGCTCCGGCTCCATGGCCACCAAGCACCTGAATGTGCATACCTCCTATACCACCGGGCATTCCTTCTACCGCTACGGCTACACCCTGTCCGGCTTCAGCGATGATTACGGCAATACTTACAGCGCCGATGCTTCCGGCAGGATCACCGTACCTTCCAATGTATACAAGAGCCTTTGCACTGACGGCGTGGAGCCTACCATCACCCTGCATGCCCAGTGGCAGCCCGTGGATAGCTCCGCCACCATTGAGGGTGAGGTCATCAGCATCTCCCTCTACGGCAACGAGAGCGTTACCATCAGCAACATTCCCGCCCATACCTCCTACGAGGTTTGGGAGGAACTGCCCACCGGCTGGGTGCTGGTAAGCAAGGTGAACGATACTGGTGTTATCGAATCCAACGTCACATCCGAAGTGGAGTTTACCAACAAGTATGCCCCCAATCTGGCTTCCATCAGCTTGCGCGCCATCAAGCGCATGGATGGCGTGCTGACCGGCGGCTATACCTTCCAGCTGTACAAGGCCGATGCCAATTGGAACCCGGTGGGCGACCCCATCGAGACCAAGGTGACTGACGACAGCGGCGTGGCCAGCTTCGCTGTGCTGCATTTTGATGAGACCATGGTGGGCACCAACCACTACATCATCAAGGAAGTCGTGCCCGACCCGGCAGACCCCGATATCGTTTACGATACCGAGCCGGAGAAGATCACGATCCTGGTCAGCGACGACGGCGAGGGCAACATCAGTGCTGTCTCCGGCTACCATGTGGATGGCGGCACCTTCCGCAACTACACCAAGCCCGGCAGCCTGACCATTCGCAAGCAGATCGTGGATGAGGCGCTTGCTTCCTATTCGTACAGCATGCCCTTTACCGTGCGCGTTACCTTCTACGATGCTGCCGGACAGCCCGCCGACCCCAAGTTTAACGGTGAGACGTTGGATAGCCTTACCGGTACCGTGCATGACGCAAACGGTTCCACCCGAACCGTTACGGGCAGCATAGAGCAAGGTCAGATGGATATCACCCTCTACGGCGGTGAAACCATCGTCTTTGCGGATGTTGTGCCCGCTGGTTACAGCTACAAGATCGAGGAGATCAATATTCCCGCCGGCTGGACGCTGACAGAGACCGACGGTCAGCTGGAAGGCACCACCACGCCTGCGATGGAACTGGAAGTATCCTTTACCAATACGTACCGTGCCCAAGGCAAAGTACCGCTCACCGTGGAAAAAATGCTGGAAGGGGAGACCCCCGAAGCCGGTGCGTACACCTTCGAAGTGTATCCCTACCAGTTTGTTGATCCCTTCACCATGCAAACGGAAGATCTGGGCTATTGGAACGGCGAGGAACTGTGCCCCGTAGAGGGAGCCCAGCCTGTTATGACAGCCACCAACAGCGCATCCGACAGCCGGGAAACCGTTCCGCTGTTCCGTCCGCAGGATACTTGGTTGACGGATGTGAACGTTGGCACGGCCCCCGACAATTATGCGGACTATGTGCTGCACAATGCCGAATACGGCGCAAGCTTGGCGCAGTTTGGCGATCTGACCCTTACCAAGCAGGGCTACCACATCTATGCCATTCGCGAAGTGCCCGGCGACGACCCCACCGTCATCTATGATGATCGGGTCATCTACGCCAGAGTGACGGCGGTGGACGGCTTTGGCAACGGTGAACTGATCTGCCCCATGGTGGAATACTTCTATCAGGAGCCCGGCATGGCAGGACCTGTGGCGATCGGTGTTTACAGCTACCCCGACTACACCGACCCCAATTTTGGTCCCTTGAGCAATCAGCTGCAATACATGCCGGTGTTGTACGCCCGCGCCTACTTTAACATGCTGTACTATCCCATTGCGGATGGGCAGGTGTACCATCGCGCGTTCATCAACGAGCGCAAGAATGGTTCCCTGCTGATCGGCAAGGAAGTGACTGGCGCTACCGAAGCTGCCGATGGTACCGAATTTACCATCACCGTGACCCTTACCGATAAGAATGGCGAACTGCTGGCAGGCGAAACTTACCAGACCTTGCTGGCTGACGGCACCGAGGGCACCGTGACCACCGATGCAAGCGGCATGGCGACCCTTACCCTTCAGGATGGTCAAACCATCGAAGTGCTGGGTCTGCCCCATGGCGCAGCTTATGTGGTAAGCGAGACCGACCTGCCCGGCGGCTTTACCATGGAAAGCGTGAATGGCGGCGAAGGCACCATCGTAGGCGATGAGCAGAGCGAAGCCACCGTGCACAACCGCTACGAGGCCACCGGCGAATTGAGCCTGACCGCCAAGAAGATCATGACGCCCGAAGGCGTGCTCACGCTGGAGGAAGGGCGTTTCACCTTCCAGCTGCTGGATGATCGCGGCAAGGTGGTGCGCAGCGCAGTGAACGGCGCAGACGGCACCGTTTCCTTCGAACCCATCCCCTATACCATGGCAGATGTGGGTCAGACCTACGTCTACAAGGTAAATGAATCCACGGTGGATAACTTCATCCTGCCGGGTGAAAGCAGTATCTACGCCACCGACAGCACCGTGTACACCGTTGCCGTTACCGTAAGCGATAACGGTCAGGGCGGTCTGGAAACGCAGGTGGAAATGCTCAAGGCAGAGGAAGCGGTGGATCTCCTGCTCTTTGCCAATACCGAGCGCACCAGCGTGACCGTGACGAAAACATGGAACGACCAGAGCAATGCCTATGGCGTGCGTCCCCGGTTCATCGTGCTGGATCTCTATGCAGACGGCGAGTTCAATTGCAGCCGTGCCGTCAGCGCCGAGCGTTATGCCACCGACGATGAAAACGTCTGGTCCTACACCTTTGAAAACTTGCCCAAGTACAATGGCAGCCAGCTGATCACCTATACGGTGGTGGAGCAGCCGGTGGAGTACTACTACCCGGTAGTTACCGGCAGCGGCTACAGCTACGCCATCGTAAACACCTACAGCGAGACCACCATGCCTCTCAGCGGCGTAAAGACGCTTACCGACCACCTGACCGGCGAGACCGTAGCGGTGACAGATGGTCAGTTCTCCTTTGCCATTGCAGGTGAAAGCGGCACTGAGCCTTTGCCCGAGGAGCCCACTGCGGCGGTCAGGAGCGACGGTACCTTCGCCTTTGGCGATATCACCTTCACCTTGGCCGATTTGGCAGTGGATGAAGAAGGGCACTATGTATCGCCCTCTGTGCTTACCTATCAGGTAAGCGAGGTGATCCCTGAAGGCGTTAACGCAAACAATATCCTGCCGGATACGCATATGCGTTACGACGGTACGGTGCATCAGCTCAAGGTGACCCTTACCTATGATGTTGAGACCGGCACGCTGACTGCCGTTCCCGATCTGGCACCCAGCGACATAGCCTTTGCCAACATTGCCAATGCCGATAAGTGCCAGATCGTCCTTACCGCTCAAAAGAACATGGTAAACCGTTCTGTGCGGGATGAGGAGTTCATCTTCCACCTGATGCGGGACGGCGAAGTGATCGATACCGCGGCAAACGATGCGGAGGGTCTCATCACCTTTGAAACCATCATCCTCTCTGCGGAGGATCTGGGCGATGCAGAAGTGGTAAACGGTCAGCGTACCGGCACGGTCACCTTCACCATCACCGAAGAGAATGCCGGTATCAACGGTATCATCTACGATGAAGACGTGGAGACTGTGACGGTTACCCTTGTGGAAAACGTTGATGGTACGTTCTCTGCCTCGGCTGATCGGTCTGGCGACCAGCGCCCCGTGTTTGAAAACACCATGGAGGTTACGGAGTTCACCGTTACCAAGGTATGGGAAGGCGGCGGCGGGGCCATCGAGCTTACCCTGTACGCGAACGATCAACTGCTGGATCCCCAGCCATCCTACAGTAGGGATGGTGACACCTATACCTACACCGGTTTGCCCAAGTACAGCGATACCGGCGAGTTCCTGGTCTACAGTGCCAAGGAGACCTACATGGAAGGCTTTATGACCATCTACTCCAACACCGCCGACCATGAGGGCGAGACCGATCGTGTGTACGATGGGGGTACCATTCTTAACCGGGCTTTGATCAAGTTCCGCGTTCAGAAGAAGTGGTACGGTCTGCCGGAATACGCCACCCCGCCAAAGATCCGTCTGTTGCTGTTCTGCAATGGCGAGGAGATCAAGAAGGCCACGCCCGAACCGGATGAGAACGGTTGGTATGTGTACACCTTGCCCAAGTACCACAACGGCGAAGAGGCTGTGTACTATGTGCGGGAGGTGGGGATGGAAGGCTTCGTTACCCACTATACCGACCTCAGTGGTCAGACGGCTAGCTATGCGTATAATGGCTACAAGATCCACAACGAAAAGCTGCCTCATACCGGCGACCGCACACCGGTGGCTGCGCTGAGCACGCTGATCCTGCTGGCTGGCAGCAGTCTTTGCCTGATGCTGAAAAAGCGCAGAAAAAGCTAAACAAACCCTTTGCCTCCCGAAGTAAATGCTTTGGGAGGCTTTCTCATCCATTTTTCATTTTTTTATCATACGCTTCTTTTTGAAAGGGCGGAGGCAATGTGCTATGCTAATACCGTAGAGAGGTGCCCCGGCAGTTGCCGGGGCGGCTCAAATGGGCACCATGCCCAAGAAAGAGGAATGTACCATGAAGAAACTGGCCCTTGTGTTGATGCTGATGATCCTGTGTGTTTCTATTTCCAGCTGCGTGTCGCTGGGTTATGTTTATTCCGACAGTGATGAATACACCCGCGGCGGTGCATCCGTCTCCGGTCGGGTGGAGGAATTGAAGATCAACTGGGTGGATGGCGTAGTAAAAGTAAACTATCATGATGGCAATGAGATCATCATCAGCGAAACAGTGGAGGGTTCCCTGAGCCGCGATATGGAGCTGCATTGGCGCCTTGAGAACAAGACCCTCACCGTGCAGTATGCCGCCTCCGGTCTGCGCAAGTTGAAGGGGGAAAACAAGCAGCTGACCGTGCTGCTGCCCGAAGGGCTTAAGCTGGATGAGGTAGAAATCAGCGTAGCTTCTGCCGAGGTGGAGGCCGATGGTCTGCAAGCCGAAGAGATCAAAATCGTCAGCGCATCCGGCCGGGTGGCGCTGCGGCAAAGAGGACATGCGGAAAAGATCGAGATCGATACCGCTTCCGGCGGTGTGGCCATCGGGGTAGAGGATGCGGATAACATCAAGCTGACATCGGCCAGCGGCGTGGTGATCGCCGATGTTCTGGTCTGCGGCGAGGTAAAGGCTAACACGGCCTCCGGCGATATCGCTTTGCAGTTTGCTTCCATGCCCAAGGAAATAGAGGGCAATTCGATCAGCGGCAATGTGACCCTGCGCCTGCCCCATGAAGCTGGCTTTGTTGCGGATTTTGATTCCATCAGCGGCAAGTTCTTGTGCGACCTGCCCGCGCAAAAGAAGGGCGAAGGCCGCTATAAGTGCGGCAATGGCCGGTGCGATATCGAAGTAAGCACCGTTAGCGGAAATGTGAAGATCGAAAAGAATATGAACGCCGGTTCGCCGGTGTAAGAGGGAACAATGCGTCCGCAGGTGTATAAGCACCTGCGGCCAGGTCGTCGAAAAACTCGCCAATGGCGACTTTTTCGACGAGGCTTGCACCGTTTGCCTACTCGCCTACG
>JAZSRK010000148.1:0-20264 GCA_045538465.1 Candidatus Limiplasma sp.
TGCAATCAGTTGCTGCTGGCGGCAGCGGCGCTGTGTGGTTATCTCGCAGTGCCGCTGCGAGGGTATCCAACCGAAGGCTCCTTCGCGAAGCGTGGGCGCGACGCGTTAAGAAAATGTGCCAGTGGCACATTTTTAGTGGGAGCGGGGAGCAGGCTTTGCCTGCGACCGGCCCGAAGGGTGTCAGCGAAGCTGACTGAGGGTGCCATTAGCAGATGGAGTGTTCTTGCTGCTTTCCGCAGTTCTCAGCACTGCTGACAGCAGCTGTGCTGAGTAGATATCTCGCAGTGCCGCTGCGAGGAACTGGGTGGGGGTTACGCACCCCCACACCCTGCGGTTACTCTTTTTAAAAAGAGTAACCAGAAAACAGCGACACGTTCGCTTTGGTCAAATCCCTTTGATCGCCCTTTTTTGCGGCGGCGGGCAAAACTAACAAGTGCATATCGTAAGTTGGCTGTGGTAACCGTCACTTGGCGCTACTACGTTTGCCCTTTTCCCCGCCGCAAAAAAGAGCAAGGAATTTGACGTCGCTCTCTACCGTCGCGGTGCGGGCCGGCTGGTGGCTGCATTCGTGCATCGCCTTGCAACCCGAACTGAAGTTGGCGGGGGGTAACAGCTTTCCCATCTTACCTCTCCCTCTGGTAGAGCTGGCAGGCGTGGCTGCCCCACCCTTGGCTCTCCCTTTGGGAGAGCTGTCAGGCGCAGCCGCCCCCACCCTTGGCTCTCCCTCTGGGAGAGCTGTCAGGCGCAGCCTGACTGAGAGGGTTATCGCTGAAAGGTTTCTTCGTGGCAATGCCCTCTCCGGCTTCGCTACGCCCAGCCACCTCTCCCAGAGGGAGAGGCAAGTGGGGTGGGCGGTTTTGTCGATTGGCCACGGAGATGTAGCTATGGCTTTTAGCAACTTGAGGCACCCTCAGTCAGCTTCGCTGACACCCTTCGGGCCGGTCGCAGGCAAAGCCTGCTCCCCGCTTTGGCTAAAAATGTGCCACTGGCACATTTTCTTAACGCGTCGCGCCCACGCAAGCGAAGGAGCCTTTTACGGGTCTCCTCCCATAGGGGCGTTGAGCCGAAGGCGACAAGCCCACACAGCCAACCCTCTCCGGTTTCGCTTCGCTCAACCACCTCTCCCAAAGGGAGAGGCAAGTGGGGGGCACGGGGAGGCGTTCACGCCGAAGGCGGGAAGCCTTCACACCCGACCCCCATCCAGCGGTGCCCGCCCGCAGCATAGCGAGGACGGGCACTCAAGCAAGCAGCCCGGTGGGGGCAGGGGGTCCCCCACCAAAAGGGCTGCGGAACTATTGTCCACTCACTAGGGCGAACGCACGCTGCCGTGCTAACGGCGGCATGCGGACGCCCATCATTTGTGGTAGCGCTCCCCCGCATTCAGCTTCGCTGCCCTATATAGCTGCTCCATGAGCATGACACGGGCCAGCTGATGGGGAAAGGTCATGGCGCTCATGCTCATGTGCTCCTGCGCCCGGCGGGTGACGGCTTCATCCAAGCCTAAGGAACCGCCGATGACAAAGATAATCTCGCTCTTGCCCTCCACAAAGAGGGTTTTCAGCTTGTCGGCCAGCTTTTCGCTGGTCAGCCCCTTGCCCTCGATGCACATGGCGATCACATAGGCATTCTGGGGGATCTTGGCGAGGATGCGCTCGCCCTCCTTGCGCTTGACGGCATCGCAAAGGGCGGGGCTGGCGTTTTGCGGCTCCCGCTCGTCGGGCAATTCCACAATATTTACCGGCATCAACCGGCTCAGGCGCTTTTGGTATTCCTTTACCGCATCGGCAAAATAGGTCTCTTTCAGCTTGCCTACACAAAGAATGGATACGCTCACAGCTGCTCCTCCTTTTCGGGGCGGCAGATGGTGACCAAGGTAGCATCCACCGTTACTTTGCGAAAGAGACGCTCCCAGTAAGCCGCCTCCGCCCCGGGCAAGAAGAGAAGATACAGACCATCCTGCTCCTCTGCCCGTTCCACCGGGTGGTGAGCGCCCAATGCATCCCGAAGCACGGCTCCCGATGCAAAAAGTTGTTCCAGCCCCTCGCCCCGGGTGTCATCCATGCTCATGAGCACAATGCCGTAGCCCGGCAGGGGCGTTACTTCATCCAACAAACGCAGCTCCATTGCGCCGCCTCCTATGCCATCCGGTACAGATACCCGGTCTGGTAACGCCCTGCCACATGCAGGGATACATCCTGCCCCACCACTGCGCCTGCGCTGGTCAGGGCGGCATGGGTGGTGCGGTACGCCAGATCGGGGTCGTTGTTTTCGCTGCTCAGATGCCCCAGCAGCAGGTGCTTGGTTCCGGTTTTGACCAATTGCAGGGCGGCCTGTGCGCCGCTTTCGTTGCTCAGGTGCCCTTTCTTGCCCAAAATGCGGCTTTTCAGGCTGGCGGGGTAATGGGGATTTTGCCGGAGCAGATCGGGGTCGTGGTTGCTTTCCAAAAGCACCAGCTCCGCCCCCTCCACAGCGGCCTGCACACCGGGGGCAAAATAGCCCAGATCGGTGGCGATGGCGATAGACGTACGGGGCAAGAAAAAGCGATAACCCACGGGCTGATTGGCATCGTGGGGCGTGGCAAAGGAAGCCACCTCCATACCGCAGAGAAAAAAGCTCTCGCCGGGGTCGATGCGCATCCGCTGATCGGCTGGGATGGCGCCCACGGTCTGTTCCATACCCGCCCATGTGCCCTCGGTGGCGCAAACGGTAAGCCCCAGTTTGCGTGCCATTACGCCCACGCCCTTGGTATGGTCGCTGTGTTCGTGGGTGACCAGCACCGCCCGCAAGCTGGATGGATCCAGCTGTGCAGTCTCCAAAGCTTGCAGCACCTGCTTGCAGCTCATGCCGCAATCGATCAGCACAGCGCCTTCGTCGGTAGCCAGATAGGCCGCGTTGCCGCTGGAACCGCTGAACAGCGTGCAGAATGTAACCAATGGGATCCATCCTTTCAAGCGAAATCCATTATAACGGTCGTTTACAGTTTTCGGTTCATAATGGCAATGATCAAGCTACCATTGGTAAAATACCCAGCCAGCACACTGCCATCCACCGCCTGCCGGAAGCCGGGCAGCGGCACAACGCTTTCCAAAAGGGGCAGCAAGGTAAACAGCGCAAAGCACATCAATACGCCGGTGAGCAGACCAAACACGCCGCCCGCCAAGCTATCCAGTTGCTTGAGCACAGGAAAACGGAACACTTCCCGGATCAGGTTGGACAGGATGGTGAGCAGAACGAAGCAAACAATAAAACAAACAAGAAAGCACAGCACATTGATAGATACGCTGATGACCGTCTGGTTTACATAGTCGCCTACGTTGGTGGCCAGATCGCCCAGCGGGCTGAACACCTGCCCAGCCAGATTATGCCCCAATAGCGTACCGATGGGGTTAGGCAAGTCGGCTTTTTCTACAATGGCGCTAATGCTCTCCGGGTTCAGGGCAGATACCAGACGGTTGCTCAGATCCAGATCGCCCAGCAAGCTTTCGGAATCGGTAAAGGAGGATACCATGCGGATGACCTCCGGGTTGCCGCTGACCACGTCGGCCAGCTTGGGGTAGAAGATAAAGCTGACAACAAAGGAGATGAGTCCGCTGCCCAAATTGAGCACCGAATGGATAAACCCACGGTACAAGCCGGATAAAAGACCGCATCCCAAAATGACCAGAATGATAATATCCACGACGTTCAGGGTGCATTACCTCCCTTCGTTGCTTACGGTATAGCCCTGAGGCAGGGTGAGCAGGAACACCTGATCCCCGCAGGCGGCAATAACTTTGCCATCGCTGAGGGTACCGATCAGGTCGGTGGCCGGGGTCTCCAGCGGCAGGCTAAAGGATGAAAAGCGGGTATCGTTCATGCCTGCACGGAACATCTGGTCGCCAGCCAATGCATAGATGGTCTTATTCCACACCGTTGCGCCCACGCAGTTTACCGGCATGGTAAAGCGCTTATCCTTAGCGCCGCTGAGCAGGCGCAGGGAGGTGATATCAAACATGTTCTCCGTCTGGCTGGTGGGGGCAAACAGGAGCAGCGCATCGCCGCGTTCGGGCACTTCGCTGTCCAAAAGCCGCCAGCCGTATACCAATGCACTGGCGGTAACATCCTCGGTGCCCCGGTAGTCGAAGGTGCGCATCCTGCGGGTGTTGATGACCCGCAGCTTGTTGTTTTCGTACAAAACGGCATAGGTGATGGGCTCGCCCAGAGAAACCTCGCCGGTGTTCATTTTGCCTACCTCGAAGGTATTCATGATGGTGTTGGCAGCTGTGCCGAACACATCCAGCGCCAGCGTCCACATATACTGCCCGTTGGGGCCGTAAAAGCCCAGATCCAGCATGATCAGGTTATTGTAGGCATCCGCTTCCTCGTCCATGTGTGCGCCTTCGTGATCCTTTATCACCAGACGGGGCTTTTCGGTGTCGCCGATCACAGCGCCCACATACTGCTTGCCCACCCGCGCAAACTGGATCTCCTCGCCAAGGCTGTCGTTATAGCTGGAATCGCCGTTCTGATCCAGAATAAAGATGGTGCTGCCCGTCCATGCCGCCACGGTTTCGTCGTTACAGTCAAAACCTGCGTTGGGGCCTACTTGAAACGACCAGCGGGTGGAGCCGGAAGCGGATACGCAGTGCAGGCTCAGACCATCGTAGAACAGCACATTCTTGCCAAAGGGACGAATGTTGTCGCTGTAGGGGAAGGGCATCTGAACAGCAGTCACCACAGTGGCGGGTTTTTCCTTGATAAGGCTGCTCACCAGCCACACCAGCAGACCAATGGCGATCAATATAGCGATCAATATGGCAATGGCGCCCCGCTGGGACAGTTTGCGTTTTTGTTGAACTCTTTGCATATGGCATCTCCATCTCTATCGGGTTACGGGCGATTGGTCACATACACCACCGCGGGAATGGGTTCCGGCGTCATGGTGGGCACGGGGCTGGGGGTCACATCCGGGTCGGGGCTGGGGGTGGGGGTATTGGCTGCCAGCACATCGGCATAGATGCTTTCCAGCGTGCGGATGCCCGCCTTGCCATCCGGGTTCAGGTCGTGATCCCGCTGGTAAGCCTTTACCGCCGCCACGGTACCGTTGTAATAGCTGCCGGTAATGGTGCCGGTGTAGTAGCCCAGATCTTTCAGTTTGCACTGGAGCCAGTACACATCCTCCCCGTGGGACTTGCGCTGCATCTGCCTGAAGGGCATAGGCGGCAGCCCGTTGGGGTCGTAGACCGGAGCCACGGTGGGCACGGGGGTGGTCGCAGGCCACATCAGCGCCCGGTTGAGAGCAGGCGCTTTAATGGCATAGCGCAGTTCCTCATCCGCAGGCAGATCCTCGGTAATGTGCACGGTGGTGCCCTCACGGATGTTTTCGTAGATCCACCGAGCATCGCTCACCAAAAGGCGAATGCAGCCGTGGGAGGCTCTGGAGCCCAGCATATTATACGATTTGACGCTGAGGGCCATATTATCCACTTCGGTGTATACCACGCTGTGGAAGGCAATGTTTTCGTTGATCTTTGTCCAATAGCGGCCATGGCTGTTGTACAGGCTGAAAAACGCCCATTGGGCTCTGCGCCCGTCGGTCACCCAGTCGCCTACATCGCTGGGAGTGCCCACCTTGCCGGTGGAGCACACCATCTGTTTCACCAAGGTGGTGTACTCGCCGTTTTCATCCAGACCGTACACCAAGGTCGCTTGGTTTTGCACATCCACCACCACATAGTAGGGGGGCAGCGTGGGCACAGGGGTGGGGCGGGGCGTGCAGGCTGCATCGACCACATCGGCCGTGTTGAACAGGGCATTCCACGTTTCCTCGTCCATCTCGCCATCGCTTACCCGAAGACCGTTGTATTCCTGAAACACCTTCACCGCAGCCATGGTCTGGTTCATATAATAGCCGCTGATGGGGCCGTCAAAAAAGCCCAATTCGGTCAGGCGGCTCTGCACCCGCTTTACATCCTCGCCTTCGGAGCCGCGGATGAGGCGCTTGCGGAAGGCCACTGCATCCTGACTATCAGGGGTGCCTTGGCCATCCTCTACCATGACTACATCGTTCACATCGCCCACATCGGTGGCAGGATCCGGCGTGGGGGTGGGCTGTGCACCTTTTGCCAGCGCACGGGGAGAAAACAGCAGCTGCTGGGTGGTCACATCGGCAATGCCGGTCACATCCAGCCCGTTATGCTCCTGAAAAGCCCGCACAGCCGCTTCGGTAGCACTGCGGAACTTGCCGGTGGCGTTGGTGTTCAGGTAGCCAAGGGCGATCAGATGCTCCTGCAGGCGGGTAACAGCAGCGCCATCCTCGCCGTTGCGCAGCACTTTGTATTGGGCGGTCATCAACAGGCCGTAGGTGCTTTCGTCCACCTCGCCGGTTTGCTCCTGCCCGTAATCCTTCTGAAAACGCTTCACAGCGGCAAAGGTACCATCCAGATAGTTGCCGCTTACCTTGCCGGTATAGTAGCCCAGATCTTTCAGCCGCTGCTGTATTTCCGTTACCTGCTGCCCCTGCATGCCGTATACGATGCTTTCAAAAGGCGCGGCATTTTCTGCGCCGCCTGCCACCACGCACAGGGTGAGCAGCACGCACAGAAGGGCGCACAACACCGACAGTGCAACCAGAGATCGTTTCTGCTTCATACCGCTCACCTCACAGGTAGGGGTTCATGGCGCTGAGCCGTTCAAAAATGAGATCGGGGTGTACAGGGCCTTCCTCGGCCTGCTGACGGGTGCTTTCGCCGGTAAGCACCAGCACACTGAGCATACCAAAGTTGACCCCGGTGGCAATATCCGTATAAAGCCGGTCGCCCACCATGGCCAGCTGGCTTTTCTCAAGCCCGGTCAGCGCCAGCGCATCCTCCACGATGCCGCTGTAGGGCTTGCCTAAGATCAGATCTGGGCGGCGGCCTGCGCTGGCTTCGATAAACGCAATGATGGCACCGATATCCGGCGCAAAGCCGGTCTCTGTGGGGCAGTTATAATCCGGATGGGTGGCGATGTAGGGCAGCCCCGCCCGCACAAGATCGCACACGGCGGTCATTTTGGCATAGTCCAAGGTGGTATCGTAAGCAATGAGCACGTAATCGGGGTCAGTGTCATCCATGCAAAGCCCCATGGCGGCAAGCTCCTGTTTGTACAGGTCGTTGCCCAGCACAAAGGCTTTCTTACCGGGGAAGGTTTTCATGCAGTACCGTGCCGCCGTCTGCCCGGAGGTGAGCACCTGCAAAAAGGGCTCGGTAACGCCCATGCGCTTCAGTTTTTCCACATACACCTGCCCGGACTTGGAGGAGTTGTTGGTAACAAACAAAGCGCTGCGCCCGGTCTGACGCAGTTTTTCCAAAAAATCCAGCGAGCCTTCCAACAGTCGATCGCCCAGATAAAAGGTACCGTCCATATCCAGCATAAAGCAGCGGATGGGGGCAAGGGTATCGCGAAGTTGCTGTTCGGTCATAAGAGGAAGCACTCCTTTCCGGGTTCCATGGCAGGACGGATGGGGTTTTGGGGTTCTGCTGCGCCATGGCAAAATGCAGACAATTCACCCATCTTATTTATCTATTGTAACACAGGGGCGGGGCGGGTACAAGGGCGGGAGGGGGAAAGTTACATCCCGTCATCCTTGTAAACCATTGCAATGCATGGTACAATACAGGAAACGCCCACAACAAAACCATCTCCCGGAGGTAAAACAATGAAACGCATCGCACTGCTCCTGTTGGTCTGTATTCTTCTGCTTCCTCTATGTGCACAGGCATCCGGCTATATCAAAAGCGACGTGGGCACCTTCCAATGGTTCCTTGCGGATGAGCTGGAGACCTATATCCAATGGACATACGGCGGCGAAACGGATGGCTTAGACCTGTACTACGGCATTGGCGATCAGCAGCCCCTGTTTATGATCCTGCTGGATCCTCTCGGTTGCCGCGGTGCCAATGTAACAGGCTACCTCCCTGCCCAATACGACTATAACAAAGTGATGAAACTGGCAAACGCCGTCGAAGCGTTTGTCAATACCATCGATATGGATTACTACCATACCGAACAAAGCTCTCAGGCGGTGGATGCCCTGCTTTCGCGTTCGCTTGATCAAGTGATCCGCGACGGCAGCATGAACCGTTTCTACAACACCCCCGGCGAATACACCTACAGCGGCATGGGGCTGGATTTTATCCAGAGCATCTTCTACTCTTACGAAGATGGCATGTATGTCTATTCTCTGAGCATTTTTCCGTGGTAAGCAGAGCGTTTTTCCGTGGTAGCAGAGCGTTTCCCTTGACATCCCACCATTTTTCTCGTACAATATCCAGCGGTATCCATTGGATACCATTAACATGAAGAAAACTCTTGAGGGAGTAGTTCGCGCTCAGCGTGGCATGTCAACACACGGCCCCCGTGCGGGTGTCCTGGCCTGCCTTAAAGAACGAGACTCAGGTACGCGAGACGATGTTTCTCCTGTGCCCGGGTTTTCTTTTTATAGGAAAGGAGTTTTGCGAAAAATGAAACCCTATCTGAAATCTTCCGAAGAAATGCTTGCGCAGCTGGAGACCAGTGCGCAGGGTCTGAGCACGCAGGAAGCTGCTGCCCGCCTTGAAAAGCATGGCCACAACAAGCTGGCCGAGGGCAAGAAGACCACCTTGCTCCAACGCTTCCTGAGCCAGCTGGCCGACCCGATGATCATCGTGCTGCTGGTAGCTGCTGCCATGAGCGCCGTGGTGGCCATTGTGGAAGGCGAACTGCCGACGGATGTATTCATCATTCTGGCTGTCGTGCTGCTGAATGCCATTATGGGCGTGGTGCAGGAGAGCAAGGCCGAGGAGGCCATCGAAGCCCTCAAGACCATGACTGCTGCCACCTCCAAAGTAATGCGCGATGGCAACATGCACTTCCTCAAGAGCGAAGAGCTGGTGCCCGGCGACGTGATCCATCTGGAAGCCGGCGACGCTGTGCCTGCGGATGCCCGCATTATCGAGTGCGCCTCTTTGAAGATCGAGGAAGCCGCCCTCACCGGTGAAAGCGTGCCTGTGCAGAAGGAAGCCGACACGCTCGAGGGCGACGAGATCCCTCTGGGCGACCGTAAGAATATGATCTACATGGGTTCCTCCGTTGCGTATGGCCGCGGCAGCGCCGTAGTTACCGGCACGGGTATGAACACCGAGATGGGTAAAATCGCCGATGCGCTCACCAAGGCCGAGGACGAAGCCACTCCCCTGCAGCGTCAGCTGGCAGGCCTGAGCCGCATCCTCACTTGGCTGGTGCTGGGCATCTGCATCCTCATCTTTGGCGTGGGCATCATCCGCGAAGGTAAGCTGACCTTGGATGGCACCCTGAACACCTTTATGATGGCCGTTTCTCTGGCCGTTGCCGCCATCCCCGAAGGTCTGGCTGCTGTTGTTACCATCGTGCTGTCCATCGGCGTTACCAAGATGTCCAAGCGCAATGCCATCATCCGCCGCCTGACCGCTGTGGAGACCTTGGGCTGCGCTCAGGTCATCTGCTCCGATAAGACCGGTACCCTCACCCAGAACCGCATGACCGTTGTGGACAGCTACACCCCCGATAAGGCTCTGCTGGCCCGCGGTATGTGCCTGTGCTCCGATGCCAAGCCCGATGAGACCGGCGTGGCTGTGGGCGAACCCACCGAGTGCGCTCTGGTCAACTTTGCCACTGCCGAAGGCCTGCTGAAAGCCGATATGGAGAAGGAAACGCCCCGTATTGCCGAGGCTCCCTTCGATAGCATGCGCAAGATGATGTCCACCCTGCACCAGACTGGCGACAAGGTGACCCAGTACACCAAGGGTGCTCCCGACGAAGTGCTGGCTCGCTGCACCCGTATGCTCACCGCTGATGGCGTAAAGCCCATGGAGCTGGCTGACAAGGCCGAGGTAATGGCTAAGAACAAGGCCTTTGCCGACAAGGCGCTGCGTGTGCTGGCCTGCGCCACCAAGGAATACGACGCTCTGCCCGCCGATGTGGATCCCGAAGCCATCGAAAACGATCTGATCTTCGTGGGTCTCACCGGCATGATCGACCCCGTGCGTCCCGAAGTGAAGGACGCTGTGGACAAGTGCAAGGCTGCCGGTATCCGTGCTGTAATGATCACCGGCGACCATATCGACACCGCCATCGCCATCGCCCGCGATCTGGGTCTGCTCACCGAGCCGGATCAGGCCATCATGGGCAGCCGTCTGGACGATCTGACCGACGACGAGCTGGATAAGGCCATCGAGCTGTACTCCGTCTACGCCCGTGTGCAGCCTGAGCACAAGGTGCGCATCGTGGAAGCTTGGAAGCGCAAGGGCAAGATCGTTGCCATGACCGGCGACGGCGTTAACGATGCGCCCTCCATCAAGAGTGCCGACATCGGCGTGGGCATGGGCATCACCGGCACCGACGTTACCAAGAACGTGGCCGATATGATCTTGGCCGACGACAACTTTGCCACCATCGTCTCCGCCGTGGAGGAAGGCCGCCGCATTTATGCCAACATCCGCAAGGCCATCCAGTTCCTTTTGTCCTCCAACCTGAGCGAAGTTATCTCCATCTTTACCGCCACCATGGTAGGTTTCACCATCCTGAAGCCCGCCCACATCCTGTGGATCAACCTGATCACCGACTCTCTGCCGGCACTGGCCCTTGGCATGGAGCCCGGCGAAAGCGACAGCATGCAGCGTAAGCCCCGTTCCTCCAAGGCGGGCGTGTTCGCTGGCGGCGTGGGCGGCGATATCGCCTATCAGGGCTTCTTCGTTGCCATCATCACGCTGGCTGCCTACTTTATCGGCTGCGGTCAGCTGGGCGTGCCTTCCACCTTTACCGAGCTTGCCAGAGACAACGGCGTTACCATGGCCTTCCTGACCATGAGCTTGGCTGAGATCTTCCAGTCCTTCAACATGCGCAGCCGCCGCGGCAGCATCTTTACCATGAAGAGCAACAACTGGTGGCTGTGGGGCGCTGGCGCTGTAGCCTTCCTGCTCACTTTGCTGGTGACCACCGTGCCCTTCCTGCGCGACCTGTTTGGCTTCGAGGCGGTCTCCTTTGCCCAGTATGCCACCGCTTTCGGTCTGGCCTTCCTGATCATTCCTGCGGTGGAGCTGGTCAAGCTGATCCAGCGCAAGACCGGCCACGGCGAAAAGGATGCTGACGAGAAGGAGAACCTGAAGTGAGCCGTTCTGCCCGGGCGGCGCTGCTGCTGCTCCTGACCGCCATGATCTGGGGCGCTGCCTTCGTAGCGCAGGATGTGGCAGCGGATGCCCTTCCCCCCTTCACCTTTAACGGCTGCCGCATGGTGCTGGCTGCCCTCACCTTGGTGCCGGTCATCGCTTTCCGGCACAGGGGGCAGCAGCGCAGCGCAGCTGCTTCCGGCGAGGCAGCGCCTACCCTGCTGCCTGCCGACCCCGCCCAGCGGCGCTTTTTGCTGCTGGGCGGTCTGGCTTGCGGCGTGATGCTGGCGCTGGGCTCCGGCTTTCAGCAGCTGGGTATCAATGCGGGCGTGCAGGCTGGTAAGGCTGGGTTCATCACCGCTTTGTACATTGTTCTGGTGCCCCTGACAGGGCTTTTCTTCGGTAAGCGCCCCACCGTGCTGGTGTGGGTGGCTGTAGTTCTCAGCGCCGTCGGCCTGTATCTTTTGTGCATGCAGGGCGGCATGGTGCTGGAGGCTGGCGACTTGTTCCTGCTCCTCTGCGCTTTCAGCTTTACCGGCCACATTCTGGTGGTGGATCATGTAGGCGCACACGTGGACGGGGTCAAGCTCAGCTGCTTGCAGTTTGCTGTCACCTCTGTTATTTGCCTGCTGATCGCCGCCTTTACCGAGCAGCCCACTTGGGCCGGGGTAAAAGCCGCGACCATTCCCATTCTTTATGCGGGCATCCTGTCCGGCGGCGTGGGTTACACCCTGCAGATCGTTGCCCAGAAGGATATCGACCCCACCATTGCTTCCCTCATCATGTGTCTCGAAAGCGTATTCGCCGTGCTGTTTGGCTGGCTGCTTCTGGGCGATGCTATGTCCCTGAGAGAGTATCTGGGCTGTGCTGTGATGATGGTGGGTATTGTGCTGGCGCAGTTGCCGGGGAAGACAAAAGCATAAACAAGGCTGTGTTGTTTCACAAGGTTTTGTTTGTTTACTTGGTTCTTTCACAGAGATCATACTTCTGAACGAATGACAGAAAACGACCCGAAGCAAGGGATAGATCACCTGCTTCGGGTCGTTTTTTTGATATCTCGTTTTGTATAACAGAGATCGAGCTGCTTACGCGTTAGCCCTGCTTTGCCGTTCCCACCTTGATGTGGGCGTAGGCGGCGATCAGCTCCACCAGTTCTTCCAAAGAATGCCCGTCGGTGCGGAGCATCAAATCGTAGTTGGAACGTACGCCCCAGTTGCCGTCGGCATAGAAATTATAGTAGCTCTTGCGCTGCTTATCGGTCTTTTTGATCATTTCGCGGGCTTTTTCTTCGTTTACGCCTTCCACCCGCATAATGCGCTCCACCTTATGCTCCAAAGAGGCATACACGAATACATGCGTCACATTGGGGCGCCCGCGCAGCACATAATCGGCGCACCGGCCCACAAACACGCAGGGGCCTTCCTGCGCCAGCTGGGTGATGGCATCAAACTGCGCCTGAAAAATACGTTGGTTCATGGGCACCTGTATGCCAAACCCAACGCCGCCGATGGCACCGCCCATGGCCGCCGTCGCACCCAGCAGGCTGCTCAAAGCGCCTTTTTCGTCGTGCGCTTCCATCACTTCTTCGCAAATACCACTTTCCTGTGCCGCCCGGGTGAGGATCTCCTTGTCGTAATAGGCGATACCCAACCGCTTAGCCAGCAATTCGCCCAATTCGCGGCCGCCGCTGCCATATTCGCGGCCAATGGTTATGATCATCTGGTTCTCCATCCACGATCCTCCTTGCATCCATGTGTACGAGTAAACAGGGGTCTCCATTCGATTTTCAACAATATTGATAGGTCATTATACCGCAAATACCGCCGGTTGGCAATCTTTTTCTTAATGCAAACAGTTTTATCAAAACCATGTATGATCGATAGGAATTTGCACGTGCCACCTCGAATTTTTACACCAACAAACAACAACTGCGCCTTAAGGCGCACAAGGAGGCTTTGCCTATGGCTATCTACCTTGCCAAGGAAGACCGCTATTCCACCATGGAATACCGCCGCTGCGGCAACAGCGGGCTCAAGCTGCCAGCCATCTCTTTGGGGCTGTGGCACAACTTCGGCGACATTACCCCTTTCCGCACACAGCAGGAAATGCTCCGCACCGCCTTTGATCTGGGCATAACCCATTTCGACTTGGCCAACAACTACGGCCCGCCCTACGGCGAAGCCGAGCGCAACTTCGGCCGCCACATGATCAACGATTGGCGACCCTACCGGGATGAGCTGATCCTCTCCACCAAAGCCGGTTACGATATGTGGCCCGGCCCCTATGGCGACTTTGGCAGCCGCAAATATCTTATTGCCAGCATCGACCAATCCCTCAAGCGCATGAACGTGGATTATGTAGATATCTTCTACCATCACCGCCCCGACCCGGAGACCCCCATCGAGGAGACCGCCGGTGCACTGGAGCAGATCCTGCGCAGCGGCAAGGCGCTGTATGTGGGCGTATCCAACTACAACGCCCAGCAGACCCGTGCCATGAAGGAAATGCTGGGTTCTCTGGGCGTGCGGCTCCTCATCCATCAGCCCAGCTATTCCATGCTCAACCGCTGGATCGAGCAGCCCATGGAGGGGGTAGGCAGCCTTGTGGATGTACTGCGGGAGGACGGCGTAGGCTGCATTTGCTTCGCCCCCTTGCAAAACGGCTTGCTTACCGGCAAGTACCTGAACGGCATTCCTGCCGATTCCCGTGCCGCCAAAGACCCCCGCTACCTGAAGGCCGAGAACATCTCCAAAGACCAGCTGGACAAGATCGCCGCACTTGCTGCCATTGCCCAGCGGCGCGGACAGTCTCTGGCGCAGATGGCTTTGCAATGGGTCTTGCGGGATCCGGTGGTCACCTCTGCCTTGATCGGCGCCAGCAAACCCCAGCAGATCGTAGAAAACGTAGCTGCGCTGCAGGGGGCTGCCTTTACAGAGGAGGAGCTGAAGGAGATAGAAGCCCACACCTGATGTGGGCGTCCGGTGCGACCCGCTACCGCGGGGCGCGCCGTTCGCCCCGGGAGTGGACAATAGTTCCGCGGCTCTTATGGTGGGGGGCCCCCTGCCCCCACCGAGCCGCTTGCGTGAGTGCCCGTCCTCGCTATGCTGCGGGCGGGCACCGCTTAGCGGGGGTCGGGTGTTTGGGCTTCCCGCCTTCGGCGTGAACGCCTCTCCGTGCCCCCCACTTGCCTCTCCCTCTAGGAGAGGTGGCTGAGCGAAGCGAAACCGGAGAGGGTTGGCTGTTGGGGCTTGTCGCCTTCGGCTCAACGCCCCTATGGAGAGAGACCCCTGAAAGGCTCCTTCGCTTGCGAGGGAGCTGTCAGCGAAGCTGACTGAGGGTGCCTCAAGTTGTTAAAAGCCATAGTTTTTCTCAGCACACAACTTACAAAACTCGCCCACCCCACTTGCCTCTCCCTCTGGGAGAGGTGGCTGAGCGAAGCGAAGCCGGGGAGGGTACCGCTCTGGTAGGAAACCTTTCAGCGTGAACCCTCTCAGTCAGGCTGCGCCTGACAGCTCTCCCAGAGGGAGAGCCAAGGGTGGGGCGACGGCCAACCTGCACCACCATCCGCACGGGTTGCAAGGCGATGCACGTTGGCAGCCAACATGCGCTCGGCAATTGCTAGTTTTGCCCGCCGCCGCAAAAAAGGGCGATCAAAGGGATTTGACCAAAGCGAACGTGTCGCTGTTTTCTGCCTACTCTTTTTAAAAAGAGTAGGCGCGGGTGTGGGGGTGCGTAACCCCCACCCAGTTCCTCGCAGCGGCACTGCGAGATAACAACACAGCGCTGCTGCTGCCAGCAGTGCTGAGAACTGCGGAAAGCAGCAAGAACACTCCATCTGCTAATGGCACCCTCAGTCAGCTCCGCTGACACCCTTCGGGCCGGTCGCAGGCAAAGCCTGCTCCCCGCTTTGGCTAAAAATGTGCCACTGGCACATTTTCTTAACGCGTCGCGCCCACGCTTCGCGAAGGAGCCTTTGGTTGGATACCCTCGCAGCGGCACTGCGAGATAACTACTCAGCGCCGCTGCCGCCAGCAGCAACTGATTGCACAAACAAAGCCAAACCCTCTCAGTCAGGCTACGCCTGCCAGCTCTCCCAAAGGGAGAGCCAAGGATGGGGACACTGCACCTGCCAACTCTCCCAGAGGGAGAGCCAAGTGTGGGGACACTGCACCTGCCAGCTCTCCCAAAGGGAGAGCCAAGTGTGGGGGCTCACCCCACAAAAAACCATCCCTATCAGCAACATAGGGATGGTCAATAACACAACATCCAGCGGCGCATATGGTGCTTTCGGGACCATTGCGAAGCAAGGATCCCCTATCGCCGCACGCCTACCAATGGTACCTAGACTCAAACTCAACGATGGGCATGGGCTTTGCGTAGTAATAGCCCTGTATCAGGTCGCATTCCTGCTCCATAAGAAAATCTACCTGTTCGCGGCTTTCGATGCCTTCGGCCACGATCTGCATGTTCAGCTTCTTTGCCAGATCGATCACTTCGGATACGATCAGCATGCCGCGCTCCACTTCCTGCACATCCCGGAAGAAACCGGCATCGATCTTCAGCGTATCGATGGTAAGCTCCTTGAGGGAATTGAGGGAAGAATAACCTGCGCCAAAATCATCCATCGAAACAGGGAAACCTTTTTCCCGTAGCTTGTTTACGGTGGTGACCAGCGCTTTTTTGTCGTCGAAGAAGGCGCTTTCGGTCAGCTCAAGCTCGATGACGTTGTGGGGCACTTGGTAGCGATCCACAATGCTGCAAATGTGCTCTGCCAAGTCTTCCCGGGCAAAATTGGCTCTGGAAATGTTGACGGAGATGGGCACGGCCGGGCGATTTTGTGCGAGCCATTCCGCTTGTTGGCGCGCGATCGCCTCCAGCATGTAGTCATCCAGCTTTACGATAAAACCGTTCTTTTCAAAGAGGGGGATAAACTTGTAGGGCGCAATAAGACCATCGATGGGATGGAGCCAGCGCACCAGCGCCTCGGCCCCGGCCAGCCGTTCGGCGGCGGTGCTCACCTTTGGTTGCAGATATACTGCAAACTCTTTGTTTGCCAGTGCACTTTCCATTTCGTCTTCCACTTTGCGCTCCCATATGCGCTGACGGTTCATCTCCTCATCGAAGAAGGCGATGTGGTTTTCGGCATCTTCATCCAGCAGTTCGCAGGCGGTAACAGCGTTGTTGTAGTGCTTCTCAACATCGTTATCCTTGGCGGGCACCTCGCAAACACCAAACCCAAAACGGATCCGAACACCCGGTATGGATTGTTTCAGGGCTGCTTCCAGCTCAGAAAGGCGCTGCTTTAGCGATTGTTTGTCTTTGTAGATCAGCAGCAGACCGAACTTGGCATTCTCCTGAAGGGCGACCTGTTCCTTGCGCCGCATCTTGCTTTGCAGCACCGAATAAAACCGCTCCAAAAGCTGCTCGCCTTTTTGCACGCCAAAGCAAGTGCAGAAGCTGCGGTATTTGCGCATGTGCAAATGCACCAAGGCAACCTTCTTTTTGCCGCGCCGCCGCTTTAGTTTGGTTTGACCGTTTTTGACAAAGTACAGCCAGTTGCGCCCGCCGGTGACCATATCGGTGTAGATGATCCTGGTGGTTTTGCGGGTGCTGGCAATAATGCCGATAAACGTGCAAACGTAATAGACCACAAAGATAAACAGGAAGAGGGCAAAAAAGCCGATCATGCCGACGATGGAGGCTACATCCTTCGTAAGAACGGGAATGTGGTTGAGCACGTAAACCTTGTAGCCTTCCACCGCAAACTGGCACCAGACCAGCGCCCCGGTCTGCTGGGTATCGGCGCTAGAGTTGTTCAGCTTTCGCACAAGCCCCATAATGGTCTTGAATTTAGCGCGGATATCTTCGAAGGAGCCTTTTCGGTTCAGGGTAAAGATCTGATAGGGATCATCCTGAACGATCAGGTTATATGGCAAGATCTGAAGATCGCCGTCGGTCTCGCTCCACCGCTTGAGCACATTATCCGATACCGGCACATTCCCGTTGAGGGACCATACAAACACGCCCTGCTCGGTGGTAAGGTAAACATCCTTCGCGTCGGTCAAAATATCAAGGTAGGCCTCGGCCTGTTCTTTGCTGGTCGTCTGTGCCGCCTCGCCTGTATGGTAGCTTTCAAACAGACCTGCGATCTTTTTGGATTCATCCACCGCATCGGCGATCTTGTTTTCGAAAAGCTGCACAAACAATAGCTCGACCATTACATAGATAAGCACGGCAGACAGCGCCACAATAAACACCATACCAAGAATCGAAGGCCATATTCGTTTTTTATTCAGTCGGTTGATCCGTTCGTTCTTGGAGATCGCCATGTGCCTTGCCCCCGTTGTTTCTTTTGTAGACCCAGTGCACGTGGATGGGTACGGTCAGAGTGGGTCGTATATGATTATACCGCTTTTCTTTCTTTAGGGAAACCCACCTTAGGGCGATACGGTCATTTAATCTTCGTAAAGCACAACAAAGTCGTCGTCCTCAAGGTAGGGTGCCAGATCAACTTTTGTGGTGGGGGCGGGCTCGTCGTACTCCAGCACGACAATATCCAAATGGGCGATGGGCGACAGATCGGTTATGGGGTTGTCGAGCATCTTTAAAGTTGACAAACGCGTAAGTTGCGCTATAGGGGATATATCAACGATTTGGTTGTGCGACATATACAGGGTGCCTAAGTTGCCCAAGCTCGCCAGCGGAGAGATATCGACGATCTGGTTGTTCGTCAAATCTAAGAAATAAATAGCCAACATACCGCTCAGGGGAGTCAGGTCGGTGATCTGGTTGTCGTGCAAATACAATTGCTCTATGTTCACCAAATTGCGAAGCGATGTGATGTCGGAGATCTGATTGCCGCCCAGAAACACCGTTTTCAAATGGATCAAGTTGCTTAATGGGCTTATATCGGTAATGTTGTTGCTGCTCAAACCCAGCCATGTCAAGTTTACCAAATTGCTCAGCGGGCTGATATCGGTTATCTTATTGTTGGCCAAAACGAGTTCCTTTAGGTTTACTAAGTTGCTTAGCGGTGACAGGTCTGAAACGCCGCAATCGAATAAAGTGAGTTTTTCCAGATTGGGCATATACTGAAGATCGGATAGATCCAGATCTTCCGGATACGGCATCTCTCCCGGATAAAGTTCGGTCACCTGCTGCAGATCGGCATAGGTGATATCACCGGTTTCTTTGCCCAGCATGATACGAACTCTCTTTTCGATAAACGGCGATACGAACGTATGCACATCATCCAAAGAGACATGTGCTGCAGCCGGTGCGGCAGCTTCTGTGGTAGCAGCCTCATCGGCAGCGCTGCAAAGGGTGCACTTGCCATCTGCGCAGTTTTTGCCGGTGCAAACGATCTTTACCATGCCGCCGTCGTAAGAACGTACTTCCTGATAGCCAAGACCGCCGCACAGGTCGCACAGGCCGTCGCCGCCGCAGGCATCGCAGGGGATGGCACAATTGGCGCACTTGCCGTCTGCGCAGTTTTTGCCGGTGCAAACGATCTTTACCATGCCGCCGTCGTAAGAACGTACTTCCTGATAGCCAAGACCGCTGCACAGGTCGCACAGGCCGTCGCCGCCGCATAAGTCACAGCCCGTCGCCGAGGCGGCTAGCCCCGTGTAGGGCAAAAGGGAAAGGATCAATAGCATCGCAAGCAGTTTTTTCATGGTTGTCACCTCATCTAATAGGGATAAGCACGGCGGCTTGTCGATAGGTGCTGCTATGCCGTTTGCTTACCGTTGAAGCCATTATACACAATATGGTTCGTGGTTGGCAAGGTGGGGGCTGTCCGGGAGGAGTGCTCGAGCAAAAAAACATCCCCTGCCGATCGTCTGACCGGCGGGGATGAGATATCGCCTCCCTTTACAAGAAGGGATATGTTAAGGAGAGATTTGTCTTTCATGTTATATCGTGCAACAACAGCAAGCCGTGCGTAATTGTTTGGCTTGTACTTTATTGACGGGAGTGGTAGGATGAAGGCGACAAATAAGAATTTTCTTAAGAGAACGTGAAAGGATTTATGATGTATAAAGGATATGAAAACGATACAATTTGGCGGGAAATTCAAGAATATTTGCCAGTTAATAATCGTATAGATGATAACAATGTACCGGAAGAGGAATGGTTAGAAATAGGTGAAAATCAGATTCACGTGGACCATTACATTTGCAAAGATGCAAAGGGTGTTGTTGTTATATATCATGGTGTGGGTGGAAATGGCAGATTATTATCCTTTATTGCAGTACCGCTTCATAAATCAGGTTATGAGGTAATATGTCCAGACTTACCATTATATGGTCACTCCGTATGTAATGGAAAAATCACTTATTCTGATTGGGTTGAGTGTGGAACAGTGATTGCCGAGAAATACCGGCAGAATGATAAACCATTGTATTTATTTGGTTTGAGTGCTGGTGGAATGTTAGCATATCAGATTTCGTGTAGATTGAAGTATATAGATGGTTTAATGTTGACTTGCTTGTTAGACCAAAGAATAAACAAAGTAACAAAGGAAACTGCATCTAGCAGTATGATGGCGGTTTTAGGTAAGCCTTTCCTTAAATTAGCACATCGTCTATTAGGCGGAGTTAAGTTGCCGATGAAGATGGTATGTAATATGAAAGCAATTGTAAATAACACAGAATTAGCAAAATTGCTAATGAGTGACCCTATATCTTCTGGAACAAAAGTATCTATAGATTTTTTGTATGGAATGTTAAATCCCAGTATAGAGATTGAAGCAAATAATTTTATAAAATGTCCGGTATTACTGGTTCATCCCGAAAAAGATTATTGGACGGATGTATCTTTAAGCAGATTATTTTTTGATAAAATATCGGCGGAAAAAGAATTGAGATTATTACACGGTGCGGGTCACTTCCCGATTGAGGAAAATGGATTAAAACAGTTAGAGGAGTATTGCATAGCTTTTATGAATAGATAAAGGTATGCGTGAAATTCCAGTTTATCGAACACGTTTGGAGGGCGCAATGATACGCACGTCATCCGCGCATTGCGTTTATACTGCCATATCGAAACAACGCGCATCCGGTTCATAATACCGGTTGCGCGTTGTCAGGTCGTCGAAAAACTCGCCTATGGCGACTTTTT
>JAZSRK010000085.1:0-25004 GCA_045538465.1 Candidatus Limiplasma sp.
GGTGATCCTGGCTCTGGGCACCCATTATTGCCGGGCAAAAACACAGCAGACAGAAGGTTATGTGGCTCTTGATGATATTGCTTTCGATATCCTGAATGGACGGCCCACCCAATTGGCGCGGGTGAATGCGACAGAAACCAATCTTCTCAGCGGCCGCGCCTCCCTGCGCGAAAAAACCGATCCCAAATCCACGGCCCTCATCCAGATTGCACGTCAGGGACTATTGCTGTTTCTTGGAGAAGAAGGCAAAATGTGTCATGTGGCCGTTCCCGGCTACATCGGCTATATTCGGAAAGAAAATGTGCTGCAGGATGTAACCGCTGATGATTACCGCATTGCATACCTCACCAACGATGACCGTGTCAACCAACGGCTGTGCATGCAGTTTGCCGATCGTTTTGTTATCCAGCAACTGGAGCCCGGCACTCCGGTTCAATATATCCGCGAATACAAGGGCTGGGGCTGGGTGGAATACAACGGTTACAAAGGCTATATTATGGATCAATATCTGAGCTTCACACCGCCTGAAGGATGAGAAAATACTGAAGAAAATTCCTTTGTCCGGAGAAACAAAAAAGGGAGAGACTGGTGGGAGAGGTCTTAAGGAACAATTTGTCCTGCAGCGAACAAACGAGCATCCGACGATCATATCGGATGCTCATTTGCTTTTGCAGCCCAATGAACGCAATGCACCGGAACGGTGCGTATAATTGCGCCCTCCCTTACGGTGGGAACAGGAAGTTTCATCTACTCGACAAATTGGAATTTATGCTCATCATTCCTCATCATAGATGACGATAACTGTGGATTTCGAACCGCAGGTACCGTATTTTCGTATATCATCAAAATCAGAAAGAAGGCTATCAGGCGAAATGGAATCCTTATAAACTATTGTATAATCAATCCATGCGGGGCTTTTGTTCACATCTTTCTCTTTGTTATATACATACTTCAAGAAATCCCAATTAAGTCCTTCCAGATATGATCCCCTGTATGTTTCCACTTCCATGCTAATGATATTTTGAACAGGGATCCACGCAATAAGCTCGATAAGGTTCTTTCTATCTTTAATTTCTAAGGTTCGCATTTTGTTATTCCACCTCACAAATTCAAGTTTGTCGTTTTCATTCTATCACGCAGAACAAGAAACAGAAAGCCTTGGCGGGCTTGTTGTTTCGGTATTTCTTTGGTGCAAAGTGAAGGATAACTCCTTCCTTTCCATCACTCTTCCTGGTATGCCCCGCTTTTGAGGCATACCAGTTTGCTTGATGAATCATTCTGCATTCAGATGGGAAACTGCGTGATCGTAAGCAGTGGCTGCGCCGCCGATAACAGCCTTGGAAGAAACCGTTGCACCAGACAAGGTCTCCACATTGTCGCCAGCCACAGGCGTGGCGGTAAGACCCACAAAAGTGCTGGTAAAGCTTTCTTCCTGCACACGGGTACCAACGCCAGCCGTTTCGGAGAAATTGCTGCCGCCAGCCGTCATACCAGTGATGGCGCCAGTACTATCCACACCAACGATCACTTCGATCTCGCCGCCATAGCCCTTGACGGTGCTCTGCACCACATAGCCCAAAAGGGAACCATCAGCCGCAAAGCCAGCATAGCAGTTATCTACGCCTTCTGCAGTTTCATCGGTCATCTCTTCAAAGCTGGCAACGCCGGGCAAAGCAGCAATACGAGATGCATGCTGGGCCTGCAAAGCCTGCTCTGCAATACGATCCTTGGTGATGATATTGGTACCTGCCAACAAAAGTGCGGCAACAATGGCAATAGCTCCGAGAATCAGCCAGTCCTGTTTTTTCTTCAAGATCGCTCACTCCATCCTCAGTATTTCGAACGCACAGATGTTACCCGGCCCACGTGCTACCGCTCCGCTGCCGAATATTACACCGCATATTATACCATCTGAGCGCCGGTTGTTCAATCACAAAATATCAGGAAGCACAAGTTCTGTTACGAAGCTTGATATCGTCAGTTCGTCAGATCGTGCTTGACAGTTCTCGTCGAAACAGCTGCGAAACATGGCAGTGAAAAAAGCTTGACAAACGAACCGCCTGTGCTTACAATATTCTTGTATGCGCCCGTAGCTCAGTTGGATAGAGTGTCAGACTCCGACTCTGAAGGCCACTGGTTCGAATCCAGCCGGGCGTACCACAGAAACCCGCCGTTTTTTTCCACCCGGCGGGTTTTTTGTATTTTTTTCGTCTTACTACTGCAAGCAAACAGGTAAGTTATAAAGCCATCCAACCCCATCTACTGAACCTGTCTTGTTCTATTACCAAAAGGATATTCGCCTGCTGCGTCGAAAGAATATAACGTTATACCATTTTCTTGCCAAAGGATGGAAAGTTATGAAACGTTTTCTTGCCATTTTTCTTACCCTGCTGGTGCTTTGTACCCTTTCTTACGCAGCTGCTGAAGCTGCATCTGGTATTACATTGGAGCATGATACGCTGCTGGTGCCTCTGGGCGAGTTTAAAAAGATCCGCTACGATGCTTCCAATGCGCTGAAAAATGCTGGTTTCACCTTCGAAGCCAACGACCCCGACGGCATCTATGTAAGCTATACCGGACAGGTAAAGGGATTGAAACTGGGCGAGTATACAGTGACCATCACCAGTGTAAAAGACCCTTCTATTGTTGTGGTGCTGCCGGTGCAGGTGATCCAGCCCGTAGAAACGATCACCATCGACGTACTGGAAACGACTCTCTATATCGGTCAAACCACCACCCTGAGCTACGAATGCCTGCCCTCCACCGCTTCGGTACGGGAAGCGACCTTTACAAGCAGCAAGGAAAGCGTTGCCACCATTGATGACGACGGTACCATTACCGCCGTGGGCCGTGGCAGCACCAATATTACCGTTACCAGTTTGGATGGCGGCGCAAGCGGGCGTATCCAGATCACCGTGCAGGTGCTGCCCACCGAAGTCTCCTTTCAGCAGGATGAATATGCCGTTACCTCCGGTCAATCTTTGAAGCTGAAAGCTACCGTGCGGCCCAAAGAAGCCGATAACAAAGAATTGATCTGGACTTCCTCAGACGATAGCATCATCTCCGTTGGTCCCACCGGTTCTTTGAAGGCAAAGGCTCCCGGCACGGTGACCATCACCGCTGCATGCAAGGCAGACCCCAGCGTTACTGCCAGTGTTACCGTGCAAAGCGTCGTACCCATTAAATCCATCCGTTTTGATACCGAGAGCTACGATCTTTTCGCTGGTGATACGTTGCAGCTTTCCCCCACCTTTGCCCCCGAAAATGCGACCACTACTGCTGCTGTGTACACATCCAGCTCACCCAACGTTTGCACTGTGGATAAGAATGGTCTGGTAACCGCTGTTGGCAGCGGCACAGCCAAGATCACCCTTACTTCCATGACCAATTCCAACCGCAAGGCCAGCGTAACCATTCGCGTTATTACACCGCTGAAGGGCGTTGCTCCCTACCAAAGCCATGTGGTGGTCGGTCTGAACAGCCATGCTTTTGGTCGGGTACGAACAGAACCTCTGGATGCCAGCAATAAGGAGATCTTCTGGCAAAGCAGCGATCCCTCCATTGCTTACCCCTCAAAACACGGCACACGCCCCAGGATCGTTGGTCTCAAATGGGGCACCTGCGTTCTTACCGGTACCACTGCAGAAGGTAACTACACCGTCGAACTGACCGTTCACGTAGGCCTGCCCTATGAAGCACTGGCCATCGATACCGTTAAACGGCGCGGTGGCCAAACCATTGTAACGGTGCGCAACCTGAGCAACATCCACATGACCGGCGTGCGCTTCGCTGTGGAGGGTGCTGGCGTATCCGAAGTACTGCCTGCCGACATCGCCCCCGGCGCTGTAAGCGCAGAGATCGCCGTACCGATGACCGGTGACCGCATTGCCATTGCTGGCTGGGAATCCGATACCGGCATCTATAACAACAAAGGTGAACTTCGTCCGTCGTTCCTCTCCTCCGATGGTTTCTATGAATGGCGCAACGGCCGGTAAAACATCCAAACAGCAAACGCCCTGCCAATGCTACAAAGCCGGCAGGGCGTTTTTTTCAATGTTTTCTGTTACAGCAAGGGCTCAGGCTTAGATCGCCGATCACGGAACTTCCTGCGGATGGTTTTGCGAAGAGAGATCCAACGCATTGAGCGCACCGGGGAATAGCTTGAACAGCACCTCGTTCGTCAAACCGCCTTCCGGCGTCCACAGGGAACGCCCATAGGCATAATCCCGTCCTTCTATACGATAGATGCAGCAATCGTCCATGGCCAGATCCAGCAAGGCGATGCTGCCATCTGCAAAAGTAAGCGTCAGCATGGCTATGCCAAATGGGCAGCCGGATACCGGACCGCCTTTATCCTCTGCATCTGCCAGCAGATTGCCCATCTCGGAGAGAACGGCAGGCTCGTTTACCTCGCCGTGATAAAGCGTTGTACCGGTTTCTACATCTGTGCACAGCAGCTGTGCGGATGTGATGGTCAAAAGCTTACTGAGTGTAAATTCCTCAATTTGCCGGGCTTCGGGTTTTTCGATCCACGCGGATGCACCACGCAGACTGACTACATAATAGGCATCTGTAGAATGGATGATGGGCAGCGTGTCGCCTTTGGAAAGCAGCGCCACCCGAGGAGCGTAGCGGCTGCCGTAGGCATAGGCCGGGGTTTCTGCCTCTGTTACATACAAAGCTGGATTGATCAGTACATATTCCGACTTTACCCAGCCTTCCACATGTTCGCTTACATACACATGGTACCAGTCGCCTTCCCGCATGCTGACGAGCAGCTTTTGTCCATGTTCGAGGCTGCGCAGGGACTTGGAGTTGATATCCGGCTTAGAGCGCAGGGTGAGGCTGTCGCACAGCACATAGGCATCGTAGGCAAAAATGCCGGTCTTATCTGCAAAAGATGTGTTGTACTCCTGCGGCTCCACCACCAAAGCAGCAGCTGAGCCAGAAAGTAACATCAATGCAAGAACCATCGCCAACAGCTTTTTCACGCGATCATCCTCCTGTATTTGCGTAATAGTACAATATTAGACATACACGGTGTGCTTCCCTGCCGCAAACAGCAAAAATGCAGCATTGTTTTCCCTGCCAAAGGATGGTATACTCCTATATGTAGATATTTCTTCAGGAGGGGTGTCCTATGTCCAACCGCAGCAAAAACAATGCCAAAACCACAGTGGTACGCATTGTTTGCATTTCTCTTGCCGCTCTGATGATTTTTTCCGTCATCGCAAGTGCCATTTGGTACTAAGCCGTTTTCCCCGGTCTTTGGTAAGCCGGGGCATTTTTCTGCCCTTTCTCTTTGAGGGGAAAGGGCAGTATTTGCAACAAAAGGAGATCGACCCATGCGAACCCTACTCCCCTACATGAAGCCATTCCGCAAGGAATGCATCGTCGCTCCGCTTTTCAAGCTGTTTGAAGCGCTGCTGGAGCTGTTTGTACCACTGATGATGGCCGCCATTATCGACAAGGGCATTCTGGCCAACAGCGGCGTAGGCGATACCGGCTATGTGCTCAAAATGGGTCTGGGACTGGTAGGTCTTGGACTGTTGGGCTTTGTGTGCTCCATCACAGCGCAATTCTTTGCAGCCAAAGCTGCTGTAGGCTTTACTGCAAAGGTAAAAAGCGTGCTGTTTGGGCATATCCAGCAGCTATCCCACACTGAGCTGGATAGGATCGGTACGCCTACCCTCATCAACCGCATGACCACCGATATGAATCAGGTGCAGACCGGTGTCAATATGACGCTGCGTCTTTTGCTGCGCTCCCCCTTTGTGGTGCTTGGCGCAACCATTATGGCTTTTACGGTGGATGCCAAGACAGCCTTGATCTTTCTTGCCCTCCTGCCGCTACTTACCCTTGTGGTGGCAGGTATTATGGCGTTGACGCTGCCCCGGCACAAGCAGGTGCAGAGCCAGCTGGACAAGGTGCTTTTGCGCACCCGTGAAAACCTGACCGGCGTGCGAGTGATCCGTGCTTTCAACAAGCAAGAAAGCGAAGAAGCCGCCTATGCCGAAGAGACCGGTACGCTGTTCCGGCTCCAGCAAGGCGTTGGCCGCCTGTCTTCGCTGATGAACCCTTTGACCTATGTGCTGGTCAACGGTGCGTTGATCGTGCTTTTGTGGAGCGGCGCATGGCAGGTGCAGGGCGGCATTTTGACCCAAGGCGCAGTGGTGGCGCTGGTCAATTACCTGTCTCAGATCTTGGTGGAGCTGATCAAGCTGGCCAATCTGATCATCACCATCACCAAGGCGCTGGCCAGTGCCGGGCGTATCGAAACTGTGCTCCAGCAGGAATCCTCCATGCAGGAGCCCGCTTCCCCCATCGCCGCACCGGCTACTGCCGATGTGTGCGTACAGTTTGATAACGTTTCCACCCGCTATGCTGGCGCAGGCGAAGAAAGCCTGACGGGCATCAGCTTTACCGCTCTGCGTGGGCAGACCATCGGTGTGATCGGCGGCACAGGCTCTGGTAAGAGTACGCTGATCAACCTGATCCCCCGCTTTTACGACGTGTCCGCTGGCAGCGTGCAGGTGGATGGCGTGGATGTACGCCAGCAGTCCACGGAAGCCCTGCGGGATAAGGTAGCCGTAGTGCCCCAGAAGGCCATGCTGTTCAAGGGCACCATACGGGAAAACCTGCGCTGGGGCAAGCAGGATGCCACCGACGATGAACTCTGGAAAGCGCTGGAGATCGCCCAAGGTGCAGAGATCGTGCGCGGCAAGCCCGGTCAGCTGAATGAGATGATCGAGCAAAACGGGCGCAACCTGTCCGGCGGTCAGCGGCAGCGGCTGACCATCGCCCGTGCGTTGGTGCGTAACCCGGAGATCCTCATTCTGGATGACAGTGCCTCCGCCTTGGACTATGCCACCGATGCGGCTCTTCGCAAGGCATTGCGGGAAATGGAGACCCCTGCCACCGTATTCATCGTCTCCCAGCGCGCCAGCTCCATTCGCTTTGCGGATCAGATCTTGGTGCTGGAGGATGGCGAACTGGCTGGTATCGGCACCCATGATGAACTATTAGCGAATTGCCCCGTCTATCAAGAAATCTACTACTCTCAGTACCCGAAGGAGGCAGTCTGATGAAAAAGGCAAATGATCGCAAGCAGACCCTCTTAACGGTGCTTGGTTATGTAAAGCGCAACTGGGGCTATCTGGCGCTGTCGCTGCTTTTGTGTGTGCTAACAGTCGCCGCAACGCTGTATATCCCCATTCTGACCGGTCAGGTGATCGACCGGATCCCTGCTGCGATGCAGGTGCAGTTTGAGGGCATCCTGCCGCTGCTGTTGCAAATGGCGCTGCTGATCGGCTTTACCGCCCTTGCCCAGTGGCTGATGGGCCTTTGCAACAACCGCCTCACCTACGCCACCGTGCGGGATATTCGCCGGGATGCCTTCCAGCATGTGCAGCATTTGCCCCTGAGCTATCTGGATAAACACCCCACCGGCGATGTGGTCAGCCGGGTGATCACCGATGTTGACCAGTTTGCCGACGGTCTGTTGATGGGCTTTACCCAGCTGTTCAGCGGTGTATTGACCATTCTTGGCACCCTTGGCTTCATGTACTCCGTCAACTGGATGATCGCCACCGCCGTGGTGGTCATTACGCCGCTTTCGCTGGTGGTGGCCTCCTTTATCGCCAAGCGTACCTACGATATGTTCTCCCTGCAATCCAAGACCCGCGGCGAGCAGACCGCTTTGATCGATGAGATGCTCACCGGGCAGAAAGTGGTTCGTGCCTTTGGTATGGAGGATGAGGTACAGGAACGCTTTGACGAGATCAACGGACGACTGAAAGATGCAAGCCTTCGTGCCACCTTCTTCTCCTCCCTCACCAACCCTGCCACCCGCTTCGTCAACTCGCTGGTTTTTGCCTGCGTAGGTGTGGCCGGTGCGCTGGTGTGCATTCTGGGCGGCCCTGCCATGCTGACGGTGGGTCAATTGTCCGCCTTCCTGAGCTATGCCAACCAATACACCAAGCCCTTTAACGAGATCTCCGGCGTGGTGACCGAATTGCAGGCTGCGCTTGCCTGTGCTGAGCGGGTATTTGCGCTTATTAAACAGCCCGCAGAAACGCCCGATGCCCAGCCCAAACTGGCGCTGGAAAACCCCACCGGCGATGTGAAACTAAACGATGTAAGCTTCTCCTATGTGCCGGAGCGCAAACTGATCCAGCACCTGAACCTTGAGGTAGAACCCGGCGAGCGGGTGGCCATCGTAGGCCCTACCGGCTGCGGCAAAACCACACTGATCAACCTGCTGATGCGCTTCTACGATGTAAACGAAGGCACCATCACCTTGGATGGACACAACATCGTGGATATCACCCGCCACAGCCTGCGTGATGGCTACGGCATGGTATTGCAGGAAACCTGGCTCAAGAGCGGCACCATCCGGGAAAACATCACCATGGGCAAGCCCGATGCCACCGATGAAGAGATCATCGCTGCTGCCAAGGCCACCCATGCCCACAGCTTTATTCGCCGCTTGCCCAAGGGGTACGATACCGTCATTACCGAAGATGGCGGCAGCCTGTCTCAGGGCGAAAAGCAGCTGCTTTGCATCACCCGCGTTATGCTGTGCCTGCCCCCCATGCTCATTTTGGACGAGGCTACCTCCTCCATTGACACCCGCACCGAGCAGCACATCCAGCGCGCCTTCGAGACCCTGATGACCGGGCGCACCAGCTTCATCGTTGCCCACCGGCTGAGCACCATCCAGAATGCCAACACCATTCTGGTCATGAAGGACGGCAACGTGATCGAGCAGGGCAACCATGAGCAGCTCTTGGCGCAGGGCGGCTTCTACGCCAACCTGTACAACAGCCAATTTGCCCACTAAAAGGAAAAAACTGCGAAAGTTTGACCACACTCTCCGATTGTGCTATAATATTTTGCCGAAACAGGCATGATTGGCACAGGCCAACCTGAACATACATGATGAAAGAAAGGCTGATACCATGTCCGGACATAGCAAATGGCATAACATTCAGGCCAAGAAGGGCAAGACCGACGCAGCTCGTGGCAAGATCTTTACCAAGATCGGCCGTGAAATCGCCATCGCCGTGCGCGAAGGCGGCAGCAACCCCGAAAGCAACTCCAAGCTGCGTGATATTATCGCCAAGGCAAAGAGCAACAACATGCCCAACGATAACATCAAGCGCTCCATTATGAAGGCTTCCGGCGAGCTGGGCAACGTGGATTACGAAGAGATCACCTACGAAGGCTATGCCCCCGGCGGCGTGGCCGTGATCGTAGAGACCATTACCGTCAGCCGCAACCGTACCGCCAGCGGCGTGCGCCACTGCTTTGCCAAGAACGATGGCTCTCTGGGCGTTACCGGCAGCGTGGGCTTCATGTTCGATAAGAAGGGCGTTTTGGTCATCGAGCGTACCGCCGATATGGACGAGGACGAAATGATGATGACCGTGCTGGATGCCGGTGCTGAGGATATGGATGTGCAGGATGACGTTTTCGAAGTCACCACCGCTCCCGCCGATTTCTCTGCTGTTCGTGAAGTACTGGAAGGTCAGGGCATCAGCTTCCTGAGCGCCGAGGTGCAGATGGTTCCCCAGAACACCGTAGTTCCCGCTGACGAGGATACCCTGAACAAGATCCTCAAGATGCTGGAAATGCTGGAAGAGAACGACGACGTGCAGAATGTTTGGCACAACGCCGAGCTGCCTGAGGAAGAAGAAGAGGATTGATTTTCCTCGAACATACAAGAAAAACTGCTGTAGACTTTCGGGTCTACAGCAGTTTTTCTTGTATGTATGATTTGCGATCATCCAATCGCCTGATTCCCTCGGTGACCAAGGCTGCTGCCCTATGCACAAAATCGAAGTATTCCTTTTTCGACATGGCGATGCCCGCATAGGGTGTGAGCTTTCTCTCGGGAAGTATGCCCATGACGGCCACTTTGCGAGCAATGGCACCTTGAGGCAGAAAATCCAGATAATCCGGGAAGGTGGTAAGACCCATGATCTCTGTTAGATAACCAGAGGTCGGAGTGGCATCAAGATAGTCTCTCTCCAGCGTTGCGATTTCGCAATAGCGTTGCGATCGGTCGATGAGCTGCTTGATGGAATCCCATGTGGGCGGCATACCTGCTGCCCGCACCCCCAGCTCCGGGTGGGCTTTGATGCGTTCCCATGCGGCTTTGACCCGTTGCTCATCCCGAATGGTGTACTGAAACTCCGCATCCGTAACCAAATGAGCGTAATAGCCCCAGAGGAAATCCACCTGCTGCCGGGATCGATTGCGCCGTGGAAAAAGATATTCCATCAAAAACCGTTCGCAGTCGGCAGCATTTTTGCGTTCGCTGCCCATCCAGTGGGTCATTTCCCGGGGCGGGGTAAACTGCGTCCAATCTTCATTTTCTACATTGCAGTCCGGTGCTATGTTGCCCACACAAAATTCGTGTCGGCAAAGCGACGGCAGTTCTTCCAGCACCAAGTCGGCTACCATCAGGTGAGTTACCCATTCGGCCATATGATCCCTCGCTTTCTGTACGCAGCGTCACAGCTCAAAATCGGGAAACACGCCGTTTCGTACACAGCGGATCAGGTTCTGCGCCTCCGCCATGGCTCGCTCCCTGCCGTGCTCCGTCAGCATCCAATTGCTGCGGCGGGTATGGGTATCCTCCGCCGGGCAGGGGTAAATCGCAATATGCGCCGGAAACAAATACCGGGCAATGTGCAAGCTGCGGCGCATATGGCAGGGCGTGGTCACCAGCAGCACGCTTTTGACCCGGTTGAGCCAGAAAGCACGCTGCAACTCCACCAATGCAAACAGCATATTTTCGATGGTGTTCTGGGATCGATCCTCCACCAGAATGGCTTCATCGGGTACGCCCAGCTGCATGGCTTTTTCCTTCATCAGCAAAGCTTCCGGTACACCATCGGAAGCACCGCCGCACAGCAGCATTTTGGGCGCGCGGCCATCATGGTAAGCTGCTGCGGCCACTGGCACCCGGTACTGCACCGCTTTATTGCTGCCCAGCACCAAAATGCAGTCGGCTTTCTGCCCTTGATCTTCCAACCCAGCAAACAGCAGGCGGTCGATCTGCTCATCGGTCAATCGAGCTTCATTTAGCTGGGAAACCAGCAGGGGCTTTCTTCTTTCGTCCATCATTCCATCACGGCATAGTCCTGCTTCAGAAAATCTGCCAGCACCTGTCGGGCGTACTCAAAATCCACCTGCCGGGTCTGCATGCCAGCGTAGGTGATATCCTCCATAGCTTCCACCGGGGGCATTTGCAGCCCTTCGGGCGTAACGCCTCTAAGCTCAAAAGCATAGTTGAGCGCCTGCATCATGTCTTGCAAATTCATATTGGTATCTACAATGCAGCCTCGTACAGCCGTAAGCAGCTCCATAGCGGTGCCCAGATCCACATCGGCATACTTTTGTGCCAGCGTGGTAAGCACCGTGCGCATACGGCGCATACGGCCATTATCCCCATCGCCGCCTACTTTGCGAATACGCATGTAAATAACTGCTGCATGGCCGCTAAACAGATAGGTACCGCCCTTGCCCATGCTGGGGGTGGTGCTGTCGCGGCTGATGCGGTAACGGTTCAGGTAGTCAGCTTCCGCATCGGTTACGGTAATATATACGCCGCCCATGGCATCGATGATGTCCTGCACATTATCCATATTGAAAACAATGTACTTATCCACCTTTACACCAAAATGGGTGGATACGGTGCGGCACATAGCATCCATGCCATAGTTCTTGGCAATGTAGGTGAAGCGGCCAATATCACCATCCGGCCGCTGCACCAGCATCTCCCGGGAAAACGTGGTAAAAACGAGCCGCCGTGTGGTCGTATCCATGGTAACAAGGATGGTGCCATCGGTATTGCTCATATTGTCGGTAGTGCCATCCCAGCTATCTACGCAGGTAAGCAAAAAATGGTGCTGGCCGGCAGGTGGTTCGGGCATGGTGTCGTAATCCAGCGGTGTGATGGGTCTGGGTTGGTCGGCCAAGGCTGGCACGGTCACCGTCAACATAATACAAAGCAACAGCGTTGCCGCAATGATGCGTTTGAGCATGGTGTGCTCCTTTCGTAGAAGAGAAGAATGCATGGCTTTCTAAAAGCAAGCCATGCATTCTTATTTACGCCATCGGCATGCAAAAACCCTGCCGATATGCGAATTTGTTATGATTGTTACTTATTTGCACAGCATTTCCAAAAGCTTGTTGGAGCGGCTTAAAAAGGCGGTGATCTCGTCTTTTTCCAAAGGACGGGTGGACATACGCGCCAAGTCGTACAGCTGGGCAGCCATCAGATCCCGTTGGGACCCTTCCTGCTGCTTAACAAGGCTTTGCACAACTGCGTTGTCTGCATTGAGCACCAGAGTGTAGTGCTCCGGCAGCTTGAAGTCCTGCCCGTAAATGCGCCCCATTTCGCTAAAGCGGCGGCCTTGCTCATCCTGCACCAGCATTGCAGGCATATCCGCATCCTTCAGGGCAGAGAGCTGAACTGTAAGCTCGTTGTTGCCGGTAGCAGCGGCAAACAGGTCTGCCAATACCTTTTCGTTTGCTTGATTCTGCTGCTTTTCTTCCTCGCTCACATCCTTGGTAAAAGTGCTGGCATCCGCATCCACGCGGGCAAAACTGAGCCCTTCCACCCCGGCTGAATACTCCATGAAGCTTACAAAATTCAGGTCGATCAGCGCATCCAGCACGACCACATCCACACCTTCGGCTTCGTACTGGGCAATGCTGGCGCTCTGGCGGGTGGGGTCGCTGGTGTAGATGACCTTCTTGCCTTCCAGCTTGCCTTCGTTTTTGCTCAGGTATTCACTGAGCGTTACATGTACGCCTTTGGAGGTTTTGTAAAGAAGGGTGTCCTTTACCTGCTCAAAGAACTTTTGATCCCGCATACAGCCGTACTTAACAAAGGGATGGATATCCTCCCAATAGCCCTCGTACTTTTCCCGTTCGGTGCCAAACAAGCCGGTCAACTTGTCTGCCACCTTACGGGTGATGTAGGCAGAAAGCTTCTTTACATAGCCGTCGTTCTGCAAGAAGCTGCGGCTTACATTCAGAGGCAGATCGGGGCAGTCGATAACGCCCTTGAGCAGCATGAGGAATTCGGGAATAACTTCCTTGATGTTATCTGCCACAAATACCTGACCGCTGAACAGCTTGATCTCGCCCTCCCGGGTGCCGAAATCGTTGGTCAGCTTGGGGAAATACAGAATGCCCTTCAGGTTGAAGGGATAATCCACATTCAGGTGTACATAGAACAGCGGGTCTTCGTAGGTGTGGAACACATCCCGGTAGAACTGCTTGTATTCATCCTCGGTGCAATCCTTGGGCGCTTTCAGCCACAAGGCGGCATTGGGGTTGATGCGCTCCGGCTCCTTCACCTCGATCACAGGCGCTTCCTCGCCCTGTGCTGCTTCGGTCGCTTCCTCTTTGATCACCGCAAGATAAACAGGGGTATTCATAAAGCCGCAGTAGCGGTTGAGCACCTGACGAACGCGGAATTCATCGGCAAACTCCTTCTCCTCTTCGGAGATATGCAGGATGATATCGGTACCGCGGGCGGTGCGGCTGCCCTCGCTCATGCTAAAGGCCATACCGTCCTCAGATACCCAGCGCACAGGGGCGGCGCCTTCGGTACCGGACAGGGTCTCGATGGTCACACGGTCGGCCACCATAAAAGCGGAATAAAAACCCAAACCGAAATGGCCAATAATACCGCCCTTATCGTCGCCTTCGTAATTTTTGAGAAACTCCTCAGCGCCGGAGAAAGCCACCTGATTGATGTACTTTTCCACTTCTTCGGCCGTCATGCCGATGCCGTTATCGCTGAAACGGATCTCGCCCGCCTTCTCATCCACAGTAACGGTCACCTGATATTCATCCTCGCTGCCGGGGGTGAGCAACTTTTGCTTGGTGATGGCGTCGCAGCCGTTGGAAACCAACTCGCGGATAAAGATGTCCTTGTCAGAATACAGCCAACGCTTGATGATGGGCATAATATTCTGCGCATGAATGGAAATGTTGCCCTGTTGCATGGTATACGCCTCCTGTTATAGCCTGTAGGCTCAATACATACTGTCGAGGCAGGTATGGAAAAGCATACCATCGCCTCCTATGGTATTGTAGCAGAGAAAAGCAAGAAATGCAATCAAAAATTAGCACTCATCAAAAGAGAGTGCTAACAAACGAACAAAAGAAAGCACCGCCCTGCGTAACAAAACCGCAGGGCGGTGCAGATGCACGATCAGTTGATTTTGATCGTATCGCGGATCTTGTCGAAAACATTCATATAGTCATCGCGGTATTCACGGGGATACATGATCTCCACACCGTACAGCATGTTGTCGATGCATACGTAGTGGATACGACCGCCCAGCTTGACACCATTGACCAATTCGCCGGAATAGTTTGCATATACGCCCTTGCCACCCATCAAATGACGGGTAGCTGTAAGGCTGGGCTCCCATACAGCAAAGTTGGTAGCGCTGATGTCGTTAAGGCGTGCCTTGACTTCCTTTTCCAAATCGCGCTGATCGTAATTGGTATTGACGGGAACGGCCACCACTGTAACAACGCATTGCTGGTTGCCGACCATTTGCTCAGCAGGCTCCATAATGGTGTAGACCTCGGTGAGAGAATCGTCGGTGACCCAGCCGCTGGGTGCTTCAAAGGTGAGCCCCAGAGAACCGGCAGTATACGATACATAGGTAAAGTTGACAGGCGGACGAGGCGTAGGCGTAGGCATATCCACCGGATCCAGCGGGATAGGGGTGCTGCCTGCATAGACGTATTCCGTCTCCTCTACAACGGTATAGTTGCCGGTGAGGCTGTCGGAAAGAGAGACCGGTTCCTGATAGCTTTCCTCGGAAATGGGATCCATATCTGAAAATTCTGGCTGAGCAACAGGTTCGGCTACGATATTGGCGCTTTCATCCACCACCGTTTCGGCTACTGGCGCGGGCGGAGCCGTGGGGGCAGCAGTAGCTTGGGGGAAACCCAGATTCTGCGTGATCTCGGGAAAAACCGTCTGGTTGGAAGAACCGCCGCCGGAGCAGGAGCTGAGCAAAACGGCAGCCATCAACAGACAAAGCATCAGTTTCCATTGACGTTTCATCGTTTATCCCTCCCTTGGAATGTGGCTATTGTAGCATTGGAGCGACTATGCGTCAAGCATCTGCCCCATCCTCCGCCTGCGGACGATACAAGCGGCGATCCAGCGACCAGATCTTTTCGCTGAAAACACCGGGTTTCAGCTTGCCGATAGCCGTTTGCATCTCATTCATGCGGGCATCCAGCAAATCGACCCAATGCAGGGCTTCTGCCTCGGGGAACATGGGCTTGCGGGGGCTGCCGAACTCCGCTTCACCGTGGTGGCTCAGCATCATATGCTGGAGCAGCAGCACTGTTTCGCTATGAATATCCAGCTCGTTGGCGGCTTCCTGAATGCGGGTAACGCCCAATACAAGATGCCCAAGCAGGAGACCTTCCCGGCTGTAATCCCGCACCACGCCCATCTGGTCGGAGTCCATCTCCTCGGTTTTGCACAGGTCATGGAGAATAACACCTGCAAAGAGCAGATCAGCATCCAGCCACGGATATTGCTCCGCTACTTTTTTGGCCAGGCGCAGCATACCGGTGGTATGGTGCAGCAAGCCGCTGCGTTCTGCGTGGTGGATACGCTGGGCAGCAGGATAGTAACTGAGCTTCTCTTCAAACCGCTTGAGCAGGTGCAGCGTTAGCTTGCTCAAGTCTTCGTTCTGAAAGGCGCTGGCGGTTTCGGTCAGCTCCGAAAGCATGTTTTCGGCAGGTTCCGGGGCGCAGGGAGCCAGCTGAGAAAGATCCACCCCGTCCTGCGGCGTTGCTTCACGGATGCGTTCCACACGCAATTGCAGGCGGCCATTGTATTCCAGCGTGCCGCCCCGCACCTTGATGACTGTACCTGGCTGCGGCGGGGTAACGTTGCCATCCCACACCTTGGCGTTTACTTCGCCGGTACGGTCTGCCAGATTCATATCCAGATATTTGGCGCCATTGCCGCCGGTTCGCTGGTCGGCAGAGCGCACCAGCAAAAACCCTTCAAAGCGCTGTTCCTTGGTAAGTTCGCAAAGCGGCAGTTGTGCCATCTTCATCTTCCTTTACTGTTTGTTTATTCGGCATACATGGCTACCCGGGTACCGGGCAGGTTGGTGTAGCGGGCAAACTCTGCCTGCCATTCCACCTTGACCGTGCCTACAGGGCCGTTACGCTGCTTAGCCACGATCACCTCACCGGCATTGTCGTCGGGTTTGGGAGCGTTTTCCTCGGTGCTGCCGGCAGAAGCGTAATATCCCTCGCGGTGCAGGAACATAACCACGTCGGCATCCTGCTCGATACTACCGGAATCGCGCAGGTCGCTGAGCATGGGTCGCTTGTCGTTACGGGCAGCGGGCGCACGGCTCAACTGGGCACAGGCCAACACGGGGATCTTTAATTCCAAAGCGATGGACTTTAGCTGGCGGCTGATCTCGCTTACTTCCAACTGACGGTTCTCTGCGCGGCTGTCGGTGGTCATCAAACCCAAATAGTCGATAACCACCAGATCCAAGCCCTGTTCCATCATCAACCGGCGGCAGCGGCTGCGCAGCTGAGATGGCGTAAGGGAAGAAGTATCGTCAATATAGATGCGGCAATTGCTCAGCTCGTTGATGCAATCGCCCAGCTTGATCCACTCATCATCGCTAAGCATGCCGCTGCGCACCCGCTGCATATTGATGTTGGCAGCAGAGCACAAAAGGCGCATACCGATCTGTTCCGCAGGCATTTCCAGCGAGAAGATAGCCACGCTCTTGTTGGCCTTTACGCCAGCAAACTGCGCAACGCCAAGCGCCATGGAGGTTTTACCCATAGCCGGTCGAGCGCCTACCAGCACCAGTTCGCCTCCATGCAGACCCGTAAGCATACGATCCAGATCGTACAGGCCCGTGGGCACACCGGATAGCTTGCCCTTTAGGCGGCTCAGTTCTTCGATGGTATCAAAGGTACTCATGAGCACCTTTTGCAGGGGCATGAGCGACTGGGCGCCAGTGCGGCGCATAACGATATCGAAGATGCGCTTTTCTGCATCCTTAAGCACATCGCTCAAAGCATCGGTTTGGGCATAGCACTGCTCGCTGATGCGCTGGCTTGCATCGATCAGCTTGCGCAGGGTCGCCTTTTCAAGCACGATCTCAATATAGGTGCGGGTGTTGGCAGTGGTGGGCACAAAGCGCAGCGCTTGCAAAAGATAGGCAGAACCGCCTACACTATCCAATGTGCCGCGGCGAGTCAGCTCGTTGCCTACGGTCATCAAGTCGATGGGGCTGCCTGCAATATGCAGCGTTTGCATAGCAGAATAAATCTCTTTGTGCTCAGGGATGTAAAAATCCTCAGGCGCAAGGTTTTCAAAGGCGAGAGAAGCTGCGCCGTTATCCTGCAGCATAGCGCCCAATACAGAACGCTCTGCATCGATGCTGCTTGGCGGCAAGACCGCTGGCATTTCCCGGTTTTCCATGAGCTCCTCCCCCTTCTTTCAGTCTATGGTCACTTTACTTGGCAGCAGCGGTCACGTTCAGCTTCATAGCTGCTTTGATGCCGGTATAGATGGTCACAGTGATGGGATATTCGCCCACCTGCGCCACCTTCTCGCAATCGATCTTGCGCTTATCCACTTCTACGCCATGCTGAGCCTTCAGAGCATCCGCTACTTCCTGAGTGGTGATGCTGCCATAGAGGCGGCCCTTATCGCCGCACTTTACCTGCAGGTTTACTACCTTGCCCTTGAGGGAATCGGCAGTAGCCTGTGCTTCGGCGCGGCGCTCTGCTTCCAGCTTGGCTTCGGCAGCGCGCTTGCGCTCGATCTCCTTTACAGCGCCGGGCTTTGCTTCCACAGCCCACTTCTTGGGGAACAGGAAATTACGGGCATATCCATCGGACACGTTGAGCACATCATCCTTCTTGCCGGTGCCCTTAACGTCGCAGAGCAAAATTACTTTCATGGTTCTTCCTCCTCATTATTCTCTCGTTCTTCATTGTCATCTTCCACTTTGGAGCGGAAGGAAAACATGTTTTCAAAGCAGCCCAGTACAAATAGCAATAGCGGCAATGTCAGGTACAAAAATGCTGTTACGATGCCTGCGAAAATGCGCCTTTCCTGATCTTTCCGCATAATGAGGGAGCAGACGATGGCACCGCCTAACAGCTGGTATGCCGTCTCAAAGGTATGGTACATCAGCTGAGCCAAGATCCGCATGAAACCTTCTGATGCGCCAAAAAACAGATAAAAGATCAAAAAGAGACCCATCAGCACTTGGTCGCTGTTAGCCAGCCGTAAGCGGGAATACGTCGGTGCCATGGCAACGCTGATCTTTTGGGGCTCATTCTTGTTCATTACCAGAAAAGCGCCCCACATGCGCTGTATGCGCAAACCAATGAAAACGCTGACGATAATGCAGCTTTGGATAAACAGCGAGGGCAGCAATGTTTCTACCAAATGCATTACACGGGTGCGCAGCATCAGCCGCACTTCGCGCAGGAATACAGGGTCGAGCGTAAGCTGCAAAAGCGTGACCCGTTCGTAGCCTTCCGGCACCGGCAGCACGCCTGTTGCCATGGCTTGATACAGCAGCTGTGTACGCTGGGAATGCCCCATGACCCATTGCTCCACCCGGTCTGCCAGAGAAGTGGTCAGCGAAACGAACTGGCCCTCCTCGCCCACGCATAACCCGCTCAGGGCAACAGCCAACGGAATGACCAACGAAAGCAGAAAGATGCAAAACCCCTTCTGCTCGCCAATGGCCTTCATGGGCAAAAGCCAAGCCGCACACGCAGGAAGCACCGCCAGCATCAACAAGCCAAACGCATATTGGAAATGCTGGAATGAAGGCCCGTTCAAATAACTAACGACCGCGGGGATGGGCAGCGCAATGAACGTGATCCAGCGCTTGTCCGCTTTCATCAGCGGGCAGGAAAACAATGCAAGCAGCATCGTCAGCGGTAGACTCATTTCGGGCACAAGGGCGGTAAGCGCTGCCAGAGCATACACGGCGATGCGTTTTTGAACGATCAACCGCTGCTGAGGGCGAAGGGAGATTGCCTGCATGCCGTGCCTCCTTATCCTCTGAAATGGATAGCAGAAACTATTATACGTTCTGCGGTTTAGTAAGTCAAATCAGGCTTTCACAGCACCTGACTTTTTCTTGAGCGCCTCCCGTTTGCATACGCTTTCGCGCACGAGGCTGTAGATAACAGAGGTGAACGGTATGAACAAAAGCATACCTACAACACCCATCAAACCTTCGCCTACCACCACAGCAAACAGCACCCAGATAGACGGCAGGCCAATGGCGTTGCTCATTACGTGGGGATAAATGAGGTTGCCCTCGATCTGCTGCAGCACGAGGAACAAAATGATAAAGTACAGCGCCTGAATAGGGTTGGCGACCAGAATGAGGAATGCGCCCACAATGCAGCCGATCCACGCACCGATGACGGGAATAAGCGCCATGATCGCAATAAACACGCTGACCAGCAACTCATAAGGCATACCGAACAGCGTCATCGTCAGGAAGAACATACAGCCCAAAATAAGGGCTTCCACGCACTGACCGGTCATAAAGGAAGCGAAGGTATGCTGTGTGCGCCGGCAGATCTCCACGAGGCGATCCATGCGGGGAGCGGAAAGGTAGGCATAACCCAAACGCTTGAACTGACTGGCCAGTTTTTCCTTGGAAAACAGGAAGTACACCGTAAACATAATGGTAAAGAACAGACCGAGTATGCTCTGGTACAGCCCGCCGATAACACCCGTGGAGAAAGCCACGCCGTTGAGGGCGAACTTGAAGATCTGCTCCAGCTGCGCATTGAGTTGTTCCTCCGTGGGGGGCACCAACGCAGTGGAAAGATACTCGCTCAGGTTAAAATCTTTGCTCATCAGCCATTCGTTCAGCTTGCGATAGGCTATCGGCATTTGATTGACGATGCTCTCCAACGTTTTGCCGATCTCACCGATCAAATAAGGTACTACCAGACAGACAATGAGAATGGCAATGGCCAGAACCACAAGCACAGCAAGCGGACGCTTCAGCTTGGGGGCAAACTTAAACTTTACTTTATCCAGAAATTTGAATACCTTGGTTTCAAAAAAGGTCATAGGTACGTTGAGGAACAACGCCAAAAATGCACCTACCAAAAACGGCAGCAGGATCTCCAGCGTTTTGAGAAACATTTTTCCAAACCAATCTAAATGCTGCGAGATGGCAAAAACAAAAATCAAAATCGTGCCAACGACCAAAATGTCTCGCATTTTCTTGCGTTCCATACTAAACCTCCAATCGGGCATAGGTGTATATCGCCCCGTATATCGTACCACATTCTTTCGGTTTTGTTAACTTCCTACAGTGAATTTTTACATAAAAACAGAGCCGGATCCTTTCCGGCTCGTAAACCAAAGTAGATTTTACAGCAAAATACAGATCATTCCTCCATTGCCTTCGTTGATGATTTTCGAAAGGGTCTCCCGTACTTTCTCCTGAGCATCTGATGGCATGCGCATCAGTTTGTTGCTAAGGCCTTCCCGAACCAACTCGTGCAAGCTTTTACCAAAGAAATTGGTATTCCAGATCCGCTGCGGGTCGTTCTCAAACTCTTCCAGCAGATAGCTGACCAATTCTTCGCTTTGCTTTTCGGTGCCCACCACCGGTGATACTTCTGTTTCAATATCCACTCGGATCAGGTGCAGACTGGGGGCATTGGCCTTCAGGCGAACGCCAAAACGGCTGCCTTGCTGCACGATCTCCGGTTCCTGCAAGCGCAGCTCGCTCATGGCGGGGGTCACCAGACCGTAGCCGGTCTCCCGCACGCTGCGCAGCGCCTCCGCCACATGGTCGTATTCTGCTTTAGCGGCCACCAGTTCCTTCATCAGGCGCAACAGGTGTGCGTTGCCCTCGATGGTGGTGCCGCACTCCTCCCCTAAGATGCGGTTGAACAGGTCTTCCTTCAGCGGCAGGGTGTAGCACAGGCGACCGGCTCCCAGCTCCAGCCCTTCGTTTTTGAGGCCATCCGAATACTCCGACAGCTGAAAAGTTTTGGAAAACTGCTGATGATCCCGCATGCAAACGGCACTGTCTGCGCCTGTACGCAGCCCTTCCAGCACATGACGGATCAGCCAGTGGTTATCATCCAGCGCATTCAGCCAGCCCGGTACCCGGATAGTGATCTCCCGAAGAGGAAACTGGTACAGCATCTCTTCGAAAATGCTGCGGATCTCATCGCTGCCGATCTCCTTTACATTCATGCACAGCACCGGCACGCCGTAGCGCTGCTGCAGTTCTTTTTGCAAGGCCTGTGCTTCCTCCTGCGCAGGATGCCGGGAATTGAGCACAACCACAAAGGGTTTGCCCAGCTGCTTTAATTCCTCGATCACCCGTTCCTCTGCGGCGATATAGGCACTGCGGGGCAGATCGCAAATGCTGCCGTCTGTGGTTACCACCAAACCAATGGAAGCATGCTCCTCGATCACCTTTCGAGTGCCGATCTCAGCGGCCTGCTCAAAAGAGATATCGTGGTCAAACCAAGGGGTATGCACCATACGGGAAGCGCCGTCCTCATCGGTACCCAAGGCACCCTCCACCAGATAGCCCACACTATCCACCATTCGCACCCGCACGGGCATTTGGTCGCCCAAGGTGACCGTGACCGCCTCCCCCGGCACAAACTTGGGCTGCGTGGTCATAATGGTGCGCCCACTGCCGCTTTGGGGCAATTCATCCCTGAGGCGTTCCCGCCGAGGGCTGTCCGCCATATCGGCGATGACCAATTCCTCCATCAGGCGGCTGATCATGGTGCTTTTGCCTGTGCGCACAGGCCCTACGACCCCAATATACACATCGCCATCCGTGCGCTCTGCAATATCCCGGTAGAGGTTAAATACCTGCTCCTTCATCGTTTTCGACCTCCTTGTATTCGCTTGGCACAGCATATGCACCAATTCTTTCGGAAATGATGGATGCAAATTTGTTTGTTTTGCGTTATACTGTTGAATGGAGATTTATAGGGATGACTTTATCCCGCCGAAGGAGGACATACTATGCTGGACAGCGCCATTGAGCAGCTTGTGGAGGCCTTAAAAGCCACGGAGGAATATCGGCAGTATCAAGAATTGCGCCAGATCGTTTTTGCCGACGAAGCCTCCAGCGCTCTTTTGCGGCGCTTTCAAACCGCACAAACCGCTCTGCAGCTTGCAGCACTAGCGGGCAAAGAGCCCAGCGAGGAAGATACTGCCGCCTTTGAAGGCCTCAGCGGACTTTTGTATGCCAACCCGGATACGGCTGATTATTTGCTGCTGCAAATGCGTATGCAGCAGATGATCGCGCAGGTCATGCAAAAGCTGACCACTGCCGCCGGCCTGAACGATACCCTTCCCGAGCTTTGATCTTTTTCTACCATTATAAATACAGGAGGCTCACCATGGCAAACAAACGCCCTTCCGATCGGGAGTACGATTTTGAGGCACTGCGTGATGAACGCGAATATGGTTTTTACTGGTATAGCGGTCTTTGGAATATCCTGCGCCCCATCCTGATCGGCGTGGGTGCATTGTTATTGGTTTTTGGTTTGCTTTCGATGGCTTGGAATGCGGTAAACGATGCTTTTATCAGCCCCATTCAGCCCGGCGACACAACAGAGATCGCCTTTACCGTCAGCAGCGGCAACAGCCTTTCCCGCGTTGCCCGCAATCTGGAGGAGCAAGGGCTTATTAAAAACAGTTCCTTCTTTAAATATTATTGCGACTTTGCCGGGCTTGGGCAAAAGATCCAAGCAGGCGACTATATTATGACCCGGGGTATGAACATCTTTGAGATCGCCGATCTGCTTACAACAGGCGATGGCCACCCCATCACGATGGATATCACCCTCATCCCCGGACAAACCATCGAAGATTTTGCTGCCTACCTAAAGGATAAGGGTGTGATAGACGACGAAAACGAGTTTTTGGAGCTTTGCCGTACCGGCGAAGGAGTTACAGACTATTACTTCCTGAGCGATGTTCTGGCCAATGGCAGCGCTGCCAACCGAAAATATCTGCTGGAAGGCTATCTGGCCCCCAATACTTACGAGATCTACACCGATGCGACCCCGCTGGATATCGTTAAGAAGCTTATGTCGCAGACGGACTATATTTTCAACTCTGAATGGCAGACCCGTGCTTTCGAATTAGGCATGTCGATGGATGATGTGCTCACACTGGCCTCCCTGATCGAAAGAGAAGCCAAGAAGGGCGATTTTGCCAAGGTATCCGCCGTATTCCACAACCGCTTGAACAGCGGCATGAAGCTGCAAAGCGACGTGACCATCCACTATGTGACCGCTGAGAGACGTATGTCCCTGCGTTCCAGCGATCTGGCGATCGATTCCCCTTACAATACCTACAAGTATTCAGGCTTGCCTGTGGGGCCGATCTGCAACCCTTCTCCTGAGGCGATCAATGCAGCACTGTATCCGGACGAAAGCTACATTGCCGAAAATTACCTGTACTTCTGCAGCAAAGACCCGGATACCGGAGAGCTCTACTTTAGCCGCACCTTGGAAGAACACGAACGCGCCACCGAGATCTATGCGCCTCTCTGGCAGGCTTACGATGAGGAACGCGGTCTGTAAACGCACCCAGAAACGGAGTGACACACTTTGACACAGAAGATGGAACTGCTGGCTCCGGTAGGCGGCATGGAACAATTGCGCGCCGCGATCCGCTTTGGAGCCAATGCTGTATACGGCGGTATGAAAAGCTACGGCTTGCGCGCCTTTGCCGGTAATTTTGACGAACAAGAACTGGTACAGGCGGTAGACTATGCCCACCGCCACCATGCAAAGTTTTATGTAACCATGAATATCCTTGCCGAGGATGACCAGCTCTCCGGCATGCTGGAAGCAGCAAAGCAAGCATTGAACTGCGGTGTAGATGCAGCCATCGTTAGCGATCTGGGCGTTGCAACGCTTTTGCATGAGCACCTGCCCCAATTGCCCATCCATGTTAGCACGCAGGCCAACATCACCAATGCTGCTACAGCCCGCATTTGGCAACAGGCCGCCGGAGTAGAGCGCATCGTGCTCTCAAGAGAACTGAGTATGGATCAGATCGCTGCGATGCGGCAAAATTTACCCGAAACGCTTGAGTTGGAAGCCTTTGTGCACGGCGCTATGTGCGTTGCTTATAGCGGACGCTGCCTGCTTAGCGCCGCTTTGCTTGGCAGAAGCGGCAACAAGGGTGCTTGCGCACAGCCCTGCCGTTGGCAGTACCATGTAGTAGAAGAGAAGCGCCCCGGAGAATACATGCCCATTTGCGAGGATGAGCACGGCACATACCTGTTTTCTTCCAACGATCTATGCATGCTCCCCCATCTGCCCCAGTTGAAAAGGGCCGGTATTGCCAGCCTGAAGACCGAAGGGCGCATGAAGACAGCCTATTATGTTGCAACTGTCGTAGCCGCCTACCGCCGTGCGTTGGATGTGCTGGAAAACCAAGGAGAGGAAGCCTTTTTAGCAGCGCTGCCGCAGCTGATGGAAGAGTTGGACAAAGCCAGCCACCGTTCCTCTAATACCGGCTTTTATTTTGGACAGCCCCAACCCCCAGCTGGTGCCGCTGGCTTTAGCCAAAGCATGGAGTATGTTGGCGATATTCTGACCGATGCACAGCCCGGGGAAACCGCTTTGGTTCGTCTGAAGAACCGTTTCTACAAAGGGGATACATTGGAAGCGCTCACGCCATGCGGCAGTCTGCCTTTTGTGGTTACATCCATGGTGCTGGATGAAAGCGGGCAGGAAGTTGAGACCGCCAGTGTAGCAGGTACGATCTTGCGCATGACCTTTCCTTTTGCAGTGGGCTGCGGCGATCTGCTGCGCGGGCCCAACCGTAACCATAAAGGCTGATCACTGTGTACAAGGAGAGCCGCCACGACTTATGTGGCGTCTCTCAGGTCGTCGAAAAACTCGCCTAT
>JAZSRK010000114.1:0-8435 GCA_045538465.1 Candidatus Limiplasma sp.
GGTTGATGGCGGTCTGACCGCCCAGGGAGGCGATGGCCTCCTCCGCGCCTTCGTAAGTCATCACGTTCATCACGTCTTCCACCGTCAGGGGCTCAAAGTACAGCTTGTCGGCGGTGGTGTAGTCGGTGGAAACGGTCTCGGGGTTGTTGTTGATGATGATGGCCTCGTAGCCGGACTTTTTGATGGTGGTAACAGCGTGCACGGTGGAGTAGTCGAACTCCACGCCCTGACCGATGCGGATGGGGCCGGCGCCCAGCACCACGGTCTTTTCCTTCTCGGTGATCACAGACTGGTTCTCGCCGGTGTAGCTGGAATAGAAGTAGGGAATATAGGCACCGGTGTGGCAGGTGTCCACCATGCGGTAGGCGGGCATCATGCTTTCCTGCTTGCGCAGGTTCCACACATCCATTTCGCTTACATTCCACAGCTTGGCAATGTAGGGGTCGGAGAAGCCCAGCTTCTTGGCATCGGCAAGGATGCGGGCATCCAGCCGGTTGGCGCTGAGGAGGATCTCCATATCCACGATGTTCTGGAAGGCGTTAAGGAACAGCATGGTGATCTTGGTCACTTCGTGGATCTTATCAAGGCTTACGCCCTTGCGGATCAGCTGCATCACAGCGAACAGGTTGTCGCTCTTGAAGGTTTTCAGGTAGTCCAGCAGCTCTTCTTCGCTCATGGAGTCAAACTTGGGCATGTACAGGTGGTTCACACCGATCTCCAAGCAGCGGACAGATTTCAGCAGGCTCTCTTCCAAGTTGGAGCCGATGCCCATTACCTCGCCGGTGGCCTTCATCTGGGTGCCCAGCTGGTTGGAAGCGCTGGTGAACTTATCGAAGGGGAAGCGGGGCAGCTTGGCAACTACATAGTCGAGGCTGGGCTCGAAAGCGGCGGTGGTGTTGGCGATCTCGATCTCTTCCAGCGTCATGCCCACGGCGATCTTGGCGGTGACACGGGCGATGGGGTAGCCGCTGGCCTTGGAAGCCAGAGCGGAGGAACGGGACACGCGGGGGTTGACCTCGATGAGGTAGTATTCGCTGCTTTCGGGGTTGAGGGCAAACTGTACGTTGCAGCCACCTTCGATCTTCAGCTCACGGATGATCTTGAGGGCGCTGTCGTTGAGCATCTTCAGGTCGTGGTCACTGAGGCTCAGGATGGGAGCCACTACAGCGGAGTCGCCGGTGTGCACGCCCACGGGGTCGATGTTCTCCATGCCGCAGATGGTGATGGCATGGTCGGTGGAGTCACGCATGACTTCGAACTCGATCTCCTTGTAGCCCTTCACGCTCTTCTCGATGAGCACCTGATGCACAGGGGAGAGCTTGAAGGCGTTGATGCCGATCTCCACCAGCTCTTCCTCGTTATCGGCAAAGCCGCCGCCGGTGCCGCCCAAGGTGAAGGCGGGGCGCAGCACGACAGGGTAGCCGATGCGCTGGGCAGCGGCCTTGGCTTCTTCCAGATTGTAGGTGATCTCGGAGGGGATGGTGGGCTCGCCGATGGACTGGCACAGCTCCTTGAACAGCTCACGATCCTCAGCCCGCTCGATGCTGGCGCTGCTGGTGCCCAAAAGTTCCACATGGCACTCCTTGAGCACGCCCTTCTTTTCCAGCTGCATGGCCAAGTTGAGGCCAGTCTGGCCGCCGATGCCGGGCACGATGGCATCAGGACGCTCGTAGCGCAGGATGCGGGCCACAAATTCCAGCGTCAGGGGCTCCATGTACACCTTATCGGCGATGGAAGTATCGGTCATGATGGTGGCCGGGTTGGAGTTGGCCAGCACCACTTCGTAGCCTTCTTCTTTCAAGGCCAGACAGGCCTGAGTACCGGCATAGTCAAACTCTGCCGCCTGACCGATGACGATGGGGCCGGAACCGATGATGAGGATCTTCTTGAGGTCTGTACGCTTTGGCATGGAAAACCGCCTCCTGTAAATCTATCTGTAAGTTGAATGGGTTATTATCGTTAGGCTTTGAAGACCAGCTTGCCGCCTTTGTAGGTGGCGACGCAACGGCCGAAAAGGGGAGCACCTTGGAAGGGGGTCGCCCGTCCCTTGGAGAGGAAAGCTTCGGGATCGACTGTCCACTGGGCATCCAAGTCCCACAGGGTGTAGTCGCCATCTTCCAAAGGGATGCCGAACCGCTTGCGGGGGGCAAAGACCATCAGATCCATCAGCTTGTCCATGGTGATGAGTCCGGGCTTTACGAAGTGGGTGTACATCACCGCAAAGGCGGTCTCCAGCCCCACCACGCCAAAGGCGCTGCCGCTGAGACCCTTGGCTTTTTCCTCGGCGGTGTGGGGGGCGTGGTCGGTGGCGATCATGTCGATGGTGCCGTCCAGCAGGCCTTGCACCAACGCCTCCCGATCCTCCCGGCTGCGCAGGGGCGGGTTCATCTTGAAGCGCCCGTCCTCCTCAAGCATGCTGTCGTCCATCACCAAGTAGTGGGGGCCGGTCTCGCAGGTAACGTCCAGCCCTTCCTGTTTGGCTTTGCGGATCAGATCCACACTTTCCTTGGTGGAAATGTGGCACACATGGTAGCTGCATCCGGTTTCCCGCACCAGCTCCAAGTCCCGGGCGATGGGGCCCCATTCGCTTTCAGAGCAGATGCCCTTGTGGCCATGGGCTTTGGCGTATTCGCCATCATGGATGTAGCCGCCGTGGAGCAGGCTGTTGTCCTCACAATGAGCAGCGATCAGCTTGCCCAGCGCCTTGGCCCGCAGCATGGCTTCTTTCATCATTTCCCGGCTCTGCACGCCTCTGCCATCGTCGGAGTAGGCAATAGCACTCTGCGCGAGGGCTTCCAGATCCACCAGCGTTTCGCCCTTCTCGCCTACCGTGATGGCAGCGTAGGGGTACACGGCGATGGAAGCATCCTTTTGGATGGCGTCCAGCTGGATTTGCAGGTTCTCCGGGCTATCCGGCACCGGGTTTAAGTTGGGCATGGTGCATACAGCCGTGTAGCCGCCAGCGGCAGCCGACTGGCTACCGGTGAGGATGGTCTCCTTCAATAAAAAACCCGGCTCTCTGAAATGCACATGCACATCACAGAAACCGGGAAAAATAGCATATTTGGAAGAAGAAACAGTATCCCCTTCGTTTTGGAGGCCCTTGCACCATGCGCTGAGTGCGGATTGGTTGTCCATGTAAGCAGCCATTTCTGATCTCCTTTCCGCCAGAAAAAAACGTCTTGCCGGGCTGGCAAGACGGTGCAGACACACAGAAAAAACCGCAGCGATACCCGTGCGCTGAATCGACCTTGCCGATCACTCGGTACCGGCTTAAAAATCGTTCTTATGCATGGTATCAAAGGACGGGGATTTTGTCAATAAAAATGTTGGCGAAAATATGCCCGGATTTGACACCTTTTTTGGTTTACCATAAAGCCTTTGCCCTGCTTTGGTTTGGACGATCATACCACCGAAGGCTACCTATCAATTGGTTTGTGCTAAGAGACTATCGTTGGAGCGTATTTGCTTTGTGGATAAATTGACTTTCGTATGCGCACTTGTTATCATGGATGAAAATAGCAAAATAACTACTTGAGAAGGAGAATCCTTTATGATTTTTGGCTTGGCACACGTTGCACTGTATACCGATAAGTTTGAAGAAACGATCGCTTTCTATAAAAATGCTTTTGATGCAGAGGAAGTTGATCGGTTTTGGATCGATAAAAACGGCTGCAACCTGCGTTTGGGCAATCTCATTTTGGAAGTGTTCGAAAGCCCGAAACTTCCCGATTGCGGGTGCTTTAAGCATATTGCATTGCATTGCGATAACGTGGATGCAGCCTATCAAAAAGCGCTCGAACAGGGCGCCCAGCCCTTCGTTGCCCCCAAGGATGTGGACTTGGCACTGAATAAGCGTATTGCCTTCGTAAAGGGCGTAAATAGGGAGCAGATCGAGCTGTGTGAGTTGAGATGAGCAGGTTGTCGAAAAAGCCGCCTTCGGCGGATTTTTCGACAGTCTGAACCCGCAAGCTTTTGTTTGCGGGTTGCGCTTTTTTTCGCTTTTTTCTTTCCTCAAAACTGGAAAAAACATCTGTACACACCCAGCAAACCCATGCTATACTAACTTATACCGATTTATTCGCTCCCCAAAAGTGGCATATCCCCACCCCTACACCCCCCAAAAGGAGGTCTTTCCATGAAAAAGACAAGCATCACCAAGCGCCTGATCGCCTTGCTGCTGATGGCGGCCATGCTGCTGACCCTCACCGGCTGCACCACCGGCAAGTACGAAAAAGCCGGTAAGCTGATCGCGCAGGGCAACTACGAAAAAGCCGCTCAGATCTACAGTGACCTTGGTACCTACGAGGATGCCGCCAGTCTGGCGCTGTATGCCAAGGCTGCCGATGCCGGTGAGAAAGGCAATTTCTCTGCCTGCTTGGCCGGTTTTACCAACTTGGGCGATTTTAAGGATAGCCCGCTGCGGCTGAACTATTACACCGCCCGCCAGTATGAGGCGGAGGCTGCGGCTTATGGTGCTTCCTATGCATATCAAGCCTGCGAAAGCTATATCGCAGCAGCTGATATCTATGCTGCCCTGCCTTTGTACTTGGATGCGGATACACGGTATTCGGCTTGTATTCAGGCTTTGTACGACATGCCCGCCAAGCTGGCAGCCGGTGAATATTACAGCACGGCATCGGATATCATGACTGGCTTTGTGGACTATATGACCGGCGAACGTGGTGGGCTTGGCACCTATATCGATGCACCTGTTTGGGCAGAATATTACACCGCACGTCAGTACGAGGCAAATGCGGCGGCCTGCGCTGCTGAGGATGCTTTTGAGGCCTGCGGATATTATGCCATGGCTGCCAACATCTATCATACTCAGCCCCAGCATCAGGATGCCGCTGCCAGAGATGCCGCCTGCATTCAGGCCATCTATGATACGCCCGCTGCGCTGGCTGCTGCCGGTCAGTACGATGATGCCGCTGATCTTATGAGTGATTTTGCGAATTACATGCTGAGTGAGCGTGAGGAGCTTGGCATCTACACGGATGCACCCAACTGGGTGGATTATTACACTGCCTGTGCAGCCGAGGCCGAGGGTAAACTTTCCGATGCAGCAAAGGGCTTTGCCGCTTTGGGCGAGTTCAGCGATGCTGCCCAGCGCGCCGAGGTAGCCTATCAGGCTGTTTATGCCGCTGCGGAAACGGCACTGGCTGATAACGACCCCTATACTGCTTACGAGACATTCACTTCGATTGCGGAGTATTCCGATAGCGGCGAGCGTGCCAAAGAAAGCATGTACGCCTATGGTGAGATGTTGCTAAACGCAGACCCGCCGGAATACGCAGAGGCCAAAGTCGCCTATGCCGAGGCTGGGGATTACAGTGATGCCGCCACCCGATACGCCATGCGCTGCTATGAGATCGGCGAAGCTTATCTGACGGCTGACGAACCCGATTACGAAGCTGCCAAGACTGCCTTTACCGAGGCCGGTGACTATAGCGATGCAGCCGAACGCATCAAGGAATGCTGGTATCTGATCGGCGATGCCCAACTGAATGCCACTAAGCCCGATTACAAAGCTGCAAAGACCGCCTTTGAAAATGCCGGCGACTACAGCGATGCCTCTACCCGCTACGCTGCCTATTGGTATGCCCAAGGCGAAGCTTATCTTGCAGCAGAAGCACCTGACTACGAAGCTGCAAAAGCTGCCTTTACCGAGGCTGGCGAATACAGCGACGCTGTCAACCGCATCAAGGAATGCTGGTATTTGATCGGTGAAGCCTATCTGAACGCTGAAGAACCTGATTATGCCAATGCCAAGGCAGCTTTTGAAAACGCCGGCGACTACAGCGATGCGGCCACCCGCTATGCCGTGCGCTGCTATGAGCTGGGCGAAGCCTATCTGGCTGCAGAAGCCCCCGACTACGAGGCCGCAAAGGCAGCCTTTACTGAGGCTGGCGAATACAGCGACGCTGTCAACCGCATCAAGGAATGCTGGTATCTGATCGGTGAAGCCTATCTGAACGCTGAAGAACCTGATTATGCCAATGCCAAGGCAGCTTTTGAAAACGCCGGCGACTACAGCGATGCGGCCACCCGCTATGCCGTGCGCTGCTATGAGCTAGGCGAAGCCTATCTGGCTGCAGAAGCCCCCGACTACGAAGCAGCAAAAGCAGCCTTCACCGAGGCCGGAGACTACAGCGATGCCGCTGAATATGTCGCCTATGGCTGCGACTATCAAAAAGCCCAAGATCTGATGGCTGCCGGGGATTATGCAAGTGCTTATAGCATCTACCTGACCCTGAAAGGCTACAAGGATGTTGACACCCTGCTTGCAACCGACGAAAATCTGAAAGCAGCAGCAGCAGCACGCGACGCGAAGTTTGTTGTAGGCAATTATGTCACCTTTGGCAGCTATCCGCAGACCGCAGCCGGTACGGATGATACACCCATTGAGTGGCTGGTATTGGCACGGGATGGCAACAAGGCATTGCTCATCAGCCGGTACGGATTGGATTGCCAACAGTACCATGAAGATCGGGAGAGTATCACGTGGGAAAATTGTACTTTGCGCACATGGCTGAATGACACATTTATCAACAAGGCATTCAGTGCACAGGAACAGACCGGCATCCTGACAACTCATGTAAAAGCGCATGAAAATCTTTGGTATAGTACAAACCCCGGTAACGATACGCAGGATAAGGTGTTTCTGTTGAGCATAACCGAGGCGGAAAAGTATTTCCAAAGTGATGCTGCACGGGAATGTAAGCCAACTGCTTATGCTGTAGAGCAGGGCGCACGGGAGTCTTCAGCGGGGAACTGCTGGTGGTGGCTCCGGTCGCCCGGCTCCCATCAGTATGGTGCCACCGATGTGAGCGGTGTCGGCTCGCTTTACCGCAGTGGCCACTATGTCAACGACGACTACGCCGTTCGCCCCGCTTTGTGGATCGATCTGGATTCTGGCATCTTCTGATCTGTCATCGTCCACTCTTGCGCCGTAGGCGCGCTCATTTGCGGGCGTAAGCCCGCAAATGAGCGCAGCGAGGCCGGAGAGGGCACCGCTTTGACGACACGTCACCCGCATGTTCCCTCCTACCCCAAAAACCTCAACAATTATTGAGAAAACCGACCATTTTCGACCCAAACCATCATGAAAAACAAGCCGCTGAAAGGCTTTCAAACCTCTCCAACCAGCCACGCGCCACCCTTGCATCCCTTTTGAAAATTGTGCTATAACAAAACGGCGGTCATCCGCAGTATGTTCGTACAGCAAACATTGGAGGGATGCATATGGGGTTTCTGTATAAGTTTCTCCGGGGAAGCATCCGGCTGTTCAGCCGCAAATGGGAAACCGTTTGGGAGGAACCCTACGATGGTCAGCTGGCAGTGTTTTGCCCCAACCATGCAGGGGCCATGGGGCCCATCAGCATGTGTGCCCATTTTGAACTGACCGACAGCTGCTATTCGTGGATGAACAATGGCATGATGGAGGCCAAGCTGGTGCCTGCCTACGTGCGGCAGGATTACTGGTGGGAGCCGGGCTGCAAAATGGAGCCTTTCTATAGCGCCACCGTTCCGTATATTGCGGCGGCGGTGGTACCGCCCATCCTGCGCAGCGCACCGGGCGTGCCGGTGTACCACGATAGCCGGGTCATCAAGACCTTCCGGCGCAGCATAGAGCTGCTGAAGGAAGGCAAAAACATGATCATCTTTACGGAGCAACCTGCTGGGCACGGCCTTAGCGGCAGCGAGCTGAACAAGGGCTGGCTTCAACTGCTGCCCATGGCATGGCGCACCGTGAAGGTGGCGCTGAAGGTGTACCCGGTGCATATCGATCTGGAAAAACGGCGCATCACCGTTTCTAGGCCCGTGGCTTTTGACCCGGAACTGCCCCTTGCCCAGCAGGAGGAGAGCATTTTAAACGCCGTTAAAGCGGGCATTTCCACCGGACAGTTTAAGGAGGAAACCAAGTGAACACCAGCAAGTTATGGATCGGCATGCTGCTGATAGCCGCCGCTTTCCTTGCAACAGGCTTTGTCTGGCTTTGCCGCGGCAATACGGGCATGGCAGTGCTGCAGTTGGTACTGGCCGCTGCCCAAGGGTGGTTTACTTACCTGCAATGGAAGGAAACGCACAAGTCATAAAGCGAAAAAAGAAACGTCCCTGTTCACCGCATATGTGCATTTGGCACACACCGTGAACAGGGACTTGTTTTTTGAAAACAACATTGAAAAATCAATCAGACTGTCGAAAAACCCCGGGTGGAGTCGGAGGGTCGCAACCCTCCGACTGTAATCCGAAACCAGCGACATGTATTGCGGCCCAAATCCGATTACATCGGCTTTGGGCTTCGGCGCTGCGGAGCCTTTCAGGCTGTCCTCACGCCTCGGTTCGTTTTACTCATCCTTCCGGTGGTTTCGGAACCCTTGCGTAGCAAGGGATTCCTATCGCCGTTTGCCGCCCGGCGAGCCGTAGGC
>JAZSRK010000127.1:0-9409 GCA_045538465.1 Candidatus Limiplasma sp.
TCACAGAACGACATGGCTACGATCCGACTTCGCCTATCAGTTGCCGTTTGGCATCTGATAGGCGGCTTTTTAAGCAACGTATGCTTTGTTAATCCAGATCGAGCAGCTCCATGGTTTTGGGCAAACCGTTGAACACTGTACGCAATGCTTCGGACTGGGCTGCAGCACCCTTCAGGGCGGGGGCGATCCAATGGCTGACGGCGATATCAGCTGCCGCCACGAAGCCGCCGCGCACGCGGCGCATACCAGCTTCCATAAAGCAGCGCATATCTTCCAGCGTTACTTCGGGAATGGCGATGCTGTTTTGCACCATGGCATTTTGCATCTCGGTAAACCACCGCTCCGCTTCGGTAAGCAAGGGGTGCGCATCGGTGCGGATCTTGCGGAAGGTCTCCAAGGAGGCCGGGCGAATGGACTGCCACTCGTCACCATTGCCGAAGGTGCGGCGCATATGGGCAGGTGCACGGAATACCGGCATAAACTGCGGTACCTTTTCCCCAGCCGCTGCAATGTAGATGGTCTTGTGACCAAAGGCTTTGATGCCATCCGTACCAACGGGCTGCACAGCCACTGTGGGCGAACGCAGATCGTTCTCCGGCAGAAGGCTGATCACTTCCATATTTACGCCGGGGCGCAGTACAGCGCACACGCTCTGCAAGCCGATGCATTCCAGCAGCAAAGCGGCAAAACGGTAGCCGTCTTCTTCGGTAGCGGCGCTGATGCACAGCGTATCGCTAACAGCCAGCAGCACAAGCAAGCTGATAGCCTCATCCTCGCTGATGGCATAACCTTCGTTGTTCATATGCCGACGCAGGTGATCCGTCAGCTGTGAAACGGTATAGAACTCGCCTGCAACGGGAGAGAGCACTACTCGCTGCATATCGGTGGAGGCGTAACAGTGCATGTTCTTTTGTACATACTGCTGCGCATGCGAAGCGGTCTCCGCACCCAGTGCCCGAACAGCATCGGTCAGTGAGGCCTTGGTTTTCTCAAGGGTGGCAACTTCCTTCTTCAGGCGTTCGCTCTCGCTTTTCAGCTTGGCAGACAGGTTGGACAAAGCCTTTTCTCTGTACTGCTTTTCGTTATCTTTTGCCATTTGCAGCTGCATGAGCAGATCCAGCCGCTCGGCTTCGATCTCGGCCAGCTGCTCCTGAGCCGCAGCTGTGGTACGCACGCTGTAACCCTTGCGGCGGAAAGCAGTGAGCATATCGTTCATAAAACTGTCGTTTTCCAAAAGCTGTGCCAAGGCACCTTCCCGCAGCTCGCTGTTCTGCCAAACGTACTCCAAATCGGCCAGCATGCGCTCAATGGGGTTATCCACCAGCTGATAGGCGGATTGCTCGCCCTGAAATGCACCGGACTGGATCATGTGGCGCTCTACCACATGGTGCACAGACTGGGGCTTTTTCATGCTGCGAATCACTTGCCGTGCATTGCGATTAAGGGGCGTACCATTGAAATGAGCAGAAGTCTCCTGAGGGATCTCCTCTTCTTCGATCAGATCACCCTCGGCGCTGAGGCGGTTGGCACTGCTGCTAAGGGGCTGCGCCAGACGGGACAGCTGTTGGTCGAAGCTCAGATCTTGATCCAAGATCTCCAAACGAGAGCCGATGGGCAGCGCGGTTTCCTCTGTTTCGGCAACAGCGGGCTGCGTTACTTCTTCCTCTGGCTTCTCCGGGGCAGGCTTACGCTCCTTGCGAGGCTGCTTGTCCTGCTTTTCTTGCTTATCCTGCTTGGGCTTGGCTGCCTCTACAGCTTGGGGCGCTTCGGCAGGCTTATCTTGCTTGAGGAGCTTTTCTACAGGCTGTTCTTTCTGCTTGGGTTCGGCAGGAATTTCAGGTGTTTTTACAGGTTGTACTGCTTGCGTGGGCTGTGCCGTTTCGGCAGCGGTTTCGGCGATCTTCTCATCGTCTACATGCCCGCGTTCTTTGCGGCGCAATGCACTGCGGCGCTGGCGCCAGTTGAGCAGCGCTTCGGGATTCCAGCAGATCCTGCGGTTGCCCAGCACCTCGGTATCCAACTGGTGCAAAAGGAAGCTGTCATCGCCAAAGGGCTTGAGGACATCGATGGCAGTGGCGGCGGCTTCCTCTTTCGCCACAGGGCCTACCAGCAACTTGCCGTTCTGAATAAGCACCATGGGCGTAAGGGCAGCGGAAGCATCTTTACCGGCATCCACAACTTCGAAACAGGCATCGGGGGCAAATTCGCAGATCACATCGGAATATACCGCCAGTTGGTTGCGCTCGCCCTGCTCCGGTGCATAGTTGCGGTTCTGGCGCACTTTGACCAGTTCCCGTCCGTCAGAAACCAGATTGATGGCGCACAGGCCGCCGATCTCGCGCATACGCTCCTTAAAGGTGCTCTGCTCGCGCTTATCGGGTACGATACGGAGGCTGCCGTCATCCGGATAAAGTTCCTTGCTGCCCAGCAGCATTTCGCCCTCACGGGTGCAAAGCGGGAAAACCCGAAAAATGACCCGTTGTTTATTATCCTCTTCCACAAAGGCCAGTGTAACCGTTCCATTCATTTCCTTCATCACTGATTTACATACCCCTTAATTCTTTGCTGTGTTCCCGGCAAAAAATATGAATGAACCATGAACACGGTAACAGTTTAATCTCCAAAACCGTTTTCGTCAATACAATATCTTGTTTTTTCGGATAAGTTTTTCAATTTTTCAAGTTTTCAATTCGTTTGCAATTGTAAATTGTATGTCGTAAATATTGACGAATTAATATTTTTGTAATATATTATGTACTGTCGATGAATGGGTTTTCCAACCGCTCTCTTTCCCATTTTTGAGCAGCTGCCACCATCGGCAAACAAAGGAGGTCATCCCTATGAATTTGACGGTACAGAATAACGTAAAAGCCTCGTTGAAGCGCATATTTGCTGTGCTTTTAACGCTTCTTATGCTTTTGTGCATTCTTCTGCCCGATTCTTACGCCCTTGCAGGCGACACCGGCACCACCAATGCAAAGGTGGTACTGCGTAAAAAGGCAAACCAGAATTCCGAAGCCCTGCAAACGCTGCCTAAGGGCGAAGAAGTAGATCTGCTGGGTACTTCCGGCAAGTGGTACAAGGTGCGCTACGGCAACTTTACCGGTTATATTATGAAGAAGTACATCAATGCCAGCGAAGGCAGTTCGGTCGCTGCCAAAGACGAGATCAAAGACATTGGCTCCGCACCCGGTGCAATGCGTATCGGCGATAACAACAGCGATGTTAAAAAGCTGCAAAAAGCGCTGAGCATTCTGGGATACTATGATGGTCGCATAGACGGTGACTACGGCTCCGGCACCACCGCAGCCGTGATGGCCTACCAGAAAGACCACAAGCTGGAAGCTGACGGCGTGGCCGGTCGTTCCACGGTAAAGAGCATTTTTGGCAGCTGTGCCGCAACATCGATGAATCCTGAGCTTAACGGCTCTTCCAGCTCCTCCGGCACCACCAGATCTGCCAGTACTTCCAAGTACAAGACGGTGGACAGCATTGCTGAGATCGGCAGTGCCCCCGCCCCCACCAAAGAGGGCAGCAGCGGCACCAATGTGGTCAAGCTGCAGCAGGCTTTGGAATGTCTCGGTTACTACGATGGCCCCATTGATGGCGATTACGGCGCTGGTACGGTTGCCGCCGTTAAGCGTTTTCAGACCAAGCGCGGGCTGAAAGCAGACGGCATTGCCGGCAACGGCACCATTCGCGTCATCTTCGGTTCTACCGCTTCCGGCTCTTCCTCCGGTTCCTCCTCCAAAAAGTATAAGACGGAGACCTTGGATTGGTTCAAGGATGACGGCACTCATGTGATTCCCAAGAATGCACGGTTTACCATCAAGGACGTGGCCACCGGCGCGACCTTCGAAGCCGTTCGCTGGTCCGGCTCCAACCACATCGACGCCGAACCCCGCACCGCATCGGATACCAAGACCATGAAAGCCATTTACGGCGGTTCTTGGAGCTGGCGGCGCCGCCCCATTTTGGTGCTTTATAACGGTCATGTGTATGCGGCTTCCATGAATGGCATGCCTCACGGTACTGCCACCATCGGCGGCAACAATTTTGACGGTCACTTCTGCATCCATTTTAAGAACAGCAAGACCCACGAAACCAAGCGTGTGGACAGCGAGCACCAGAATGCAGTAGACCGTGCCACCAAAGCCACTTGGTAAGCTTTTTCACCATAGGTCCTATCCAAAAAGAATTTTCTTGACTTTCTGCCCTGCCTTCTCTATAATAGCCCTACAAGCAATGACGGGAAAGAGTACCCGGCAATTGTACGCCTAAAGAGAGCTTTCGGTTGGTGCAAGAAAGCGGCGGCAAGCTGGCGAATACATCCCTGAGCCCGGCTGTGAAATAGCAGTAGCAGACCGACGGTGCGCCGTTTACAGCGCAGGCGATGTGTTGGCATCGCGCAGAGGATGGATACCGTGAGGCATTCATCAAACGGAAGTGGTACCGCGACAGAATTTCTGCCGCCTTCCCCTATTTGAGCGGGGAAGGCGTTTTTCTTTTTCCCCGAAAACAAAGGAGGTATTCCCATGATCCCCGAAGGAATCCAGTTTGCAGAACGCTTTGACGGCGTAAGCGGCAGTGCGATCCGCGAGATCTTCAAAGTGCTGGGCAAGCCCGGCATGATCTCCTTCGCCGGCGGCAACCCCTCTCTGGCCGCCCTGCCGGACGAAGTCTGTGCAGACATCGCCCGTGATGTGATCAAAGCCGACGGCAAGCGCATTCTGCAATACGGTGCTTCCGAAGGCTACCCGCCCTTTGTGGAGAGCCTGAGCAACTACATCCAGCAGCAGTACGGCTTCGACCTTGAGCTCAACGGCGTTCTGCCCACCACCGGCTCCACCAGCTGCATGGACCTGATGCTCAAAGCCTTTGTGAACCCCGTCGATGCCGTGCTGGTGGAAAGCCCCACCTTCCTTGGCAACATGCAGACCCTGAACCTGTATCAGGCCAACCTGATCCCTGTGGAAAGCGACGAGGGCGGCGTGATGCTGGATAAGCTGGAAGAAGCCATCAAGCAACATCACCCCAAGCTGTTCTATATCATTCCTTCCTTCCAGAACCCCTCCGGGCGCACGCTGGCTGCAGATCGCCGCAAGCCCATTGCGGAGCTGGCTGCCAAGTACGGCTTCATCGTGATGGAGGATGACCCCTACCGCGACCTGCGCTACACTGGCGAGCACCTGCCCACCATCAAGAGCTTTGATACCACCGGTCATGTGGTGTATATGGGCAGCTTCTCCAAGATCATCTCCCCCGGCCTGCGTGTCGGCTTCCTTGTAGCAGAAAAGGATATTCTGCGCAAGTGCACCATCGGCAAGCAGGGCACCGACCTGCACACCCCCAATCTGAGCCAAGCGATCGTGGATCAGTTCCTGCGCCGCGATCTGCTCACCGCCCACATCGAAAGCATCATCCCCGCTTATCGGGAAAAGATGGAACTGATGCTGGAAGAGCTGAAGTCCTTCCCCGAAGGCACCCAGTATTTCGTGCCCGAAGGCGGCCTGTTCATCTGGGTGGAAATGCCTGAAAACTTCAACGCCACCGCCATGTTTGAAAAAGCAGTGGATGCTGGTGTGGCCTTTGTGCCCGGCACCCATTTCTACCCCTACGGCGGTCACCACAACACCCTGCGCCTCAACTTCTCCAACTCCACCCCGGAGCAGATCCGGGAAGGCATGGCCAAGCTGCGCAAGCTTTTTGAGGAGAATCTTTGAACGCGCGGAAGATTTCTGTCCGCAAAACGCTTTATAAAGAATGACATAAAGGAGACTTGAACACTATGGCACATGTACTTGATATTCTGAAGGAGCGCGGATTCCTTGCCCAGATGACCTTCCCCGAAGAGCTCTACGAGCAGCTGAAGGAGCCCACCACCTTCTATGTTGGCTTCGACCCCACCGCCGACTCCCTTCACATTGGCCACTACATTCCGATCATGGCCATGGCTCACATGCAGAAGGCCGGTCACAAGCCCATTGCGCTGATGGGCGGCGGCACCGCCATGATCGGCGACCCCTCCGGCAAGACCGACATGCGCAAGATGATGACCGTGGAAACCATCGACCAGAACGTGGAATGCATCAAGAAGCAGATGAGCCGCTTCCTCGATTTCTCCGAGGGTCAGGCCATCATCGTCAACAACGGCGACTGGCTGCGCAACCTGAACTTCATCGAGTTCATGCGGGATATCGGCTCCATGTTCTCCGTCAACACCATGCTGCGTGCCGATTGCTACAAGGCCCGCATGGAATCCGACAACGGTCTGAGCTTCCTGGAGTTCACCTACATGCTGATGCAGAGCTACGACTTCCTGGAGCTGTTCAACCGCTACGGCTGCCGTTTGGAAATGGGCGGCAACGACCAGTGGAGCAACATGCTGGGCGGTGCCGATCTGGTGCGCCGCAAGGAGCAGGAAAAGGCCTTTGCTTGCACCTTCCAGCTGCTGCTGACCCACGACGGCCGCAAGATGGGCAAGACCGAAAAGGGCGCTCTGTGGCTGGATCCTGCCAAGACTACTCCCTACGATTTCTACCAGTACTGGCGCAACGTGGACGACAAGGATGTGGAGAAGTGCTTGGGTCTTTTGACCTTCCTGCCCATGGACGAAGTGCGCCGTCTGGGTGCCCTCAAGGATGCCCAGATCAACGAAGCCAAGGCGATCTTGGCCTACGAGGTGACCAAGCTGGTGCATGGCGAGGAAGAAGCCATCAAGGCACAGGAAGCTGCCAAGGCTCTCTTTGGCGGCGGTGCCAGCAGCGAAAACATCCCCACCTTCGAGATCTCCGCTGCCGAGCTGGCTGAGGATGGCCGCATCACCACCCTGCTGGCCTCCAGCGGCCTGTGCAAGAGCCGCGGCGAAGCCCGCAAGATGGTGGAATCCGGCGCTGTGCTCGTGGGCGAAGAAAAGGTGACCGATATCAACATGGTCATCACCGCTGATATGATCGGCGAAGAAGGTCTGCTGATGCGCAAGGGCAAGAAGGGCTTCAGCCGCATCACCCTGAAAGCATGATGAAAGCCTATAAAACGCTGCTAAAAGAAGCCAGTGATGAAGTGATCATCAACAAAAGCCGATTCATTGGCTATGCAGCACCTGTGAAAACGGTCGAGGAAGCGCTTGCCTTCCTCGACCGTATCCGTACCAAGCACAAGGATGCCACCCACAACTGCTATGCCTATATCATTGGACAAAACGCTGGCATCATGCGCTACAGCGATGATGGCGAGCCCGGCGGCACTGCCGGTATGCCCATCATTGAGGTAATGAAAGCCCGTGGCGTGGTGGACTGTGCCGTGGTGGTGACCCGGTATTTCGGCGGCATTCTGCTGGGCGCTGGTGGTTTGGTGCGTGCCTATACCCAAGGCTGCGCGATCGCGCTGAATGCAGCGCAGGTGTGCGAGATGCATCCCACGGAAACATGGATGTTTGAAGTGGCCTATCCCTTGTGGGATAAGGTGCAGCACACCCTCAAAAGCCTGCCGGTGCGGCTGGAAAGCACGGAGTTTACTACTGCTGTTGCTTTTGAGCTGAGCGTAAAGGCGGATGACCGGGATGCCATGCTCAGCGAGCTGACCCGTGTGACCGATGGACGCATCGAAAGCCTGATGGAGGAAGAAAGCTACTCCCCGTGGCTGGAAGAACCTGCCCCTGTGGAGTAAGAAAGGAAAAGCCATGTCTGAACTGATCGTTCGCAGCATGCTGCCAGAGGAGATTCCGCAAGTAGCAAGACTGCATTTGCAAATCCATGCGCTGCATGTCAATGGTCGCCCCGATTTGTTTGTTCCCAGCAAGGATGATGCCAGCGGGCTGATCAATTGGCATTTTCAGCAGCCAAACAAGCTGATTTTGGTCGCCGTCAAAGGGGATTCAGTCGTTGGCTATGCCATTAACGAATTCGTAAAGCGCGATGCCAACCCGTACACGAAAGCAAGACGAACCCTCCATGTGGAAGAAATCTGTGTGGACGAAAACTGCAAGCGCTGCGGCGCTGGGCGTGCGTTGATGGAAGCCATCTACGAAGAAGCCCGCAAGCGCTGCTACCCCCGTGTAGAGCTGGATGTATGGGATTTTAATGATAGCGCACGGCAATTCTATCATGCCATTGGCATGTCCGAGTTCCGACATTTTTTGGAGTATCAGGCTCTCCCCTACACCTTTGCCAAGGTGACCGAAAGCATGCTCCAAGAAGCTACAAACCTTTACGACAGCTTGAAGGGGCTGCCCGGCTGCACTTGGGATGAAGGGTATCCCAACCAAGATGTGGTGGCAAGCGACATCGAGAACGGCTTCCTGCATGGTGTTTTTGACGGTGATGAGCTGATCGCCATTGGTGCGGCCCTGCCTGATAACGAACTCACTCATCTGGATTTTTGGCGCATTCCCGCTGAAAACCCCTGCGTCCTCTCCCGGATCGGCGTAAAGCAAAACCGGCAGGGACAAGGCCTTGCTGGTCAAATGGTGCGCTATATGGAGGAGGAAATGCGGCTTGCTGGCTACGATGTAGCCCGGATGCTGGTCTCCCCCGGCAATGAAAAAGCCCTCCGCGCCTACCGGGGCTGCGGCTATCAGGAATGCGGCAGCACACGGATGTACGAGGAAGACTGGCTCTGCTTTGAAAAGAAGCTGAGCTGATCAGGGATCCATATTTCTGAGCAGCTCGATCAGGGCTTCATCGGTGCCGGCATAGGTAAGCACAAAACGCTGACCAAAGCGGGTGACCAAGCCAAACTGTTCCTGATCTACAAAGGTTTTCAGGTAATCTGCCCGGTTGCTTTCGTCGAAGTAGACAAGCACGGTTTCTTCCCCCACGGTCAGCTGCTGCCAGCGGGACGCATCCGCTATGCCCACAGGATGATCTTCGGGAACAGGCGCAAGGGTCACCGTATAGCCTGCATCGGTAAAACGGGCGAGCAATTTGGCATACAGCCTTTCCTGCGTGGGATTCTTTGCGCAGGCGCAAAGTAGCAGGCAGCATGCCAGCAAACAGCAAAGCGCCGCATGTTTCCACATTTGTTTGGCTCTCATTCGATCCCCCATCCTTTCCATCATCTCAAGGAGGTGCGCTTATGCGCTGTGGTTGTCCTCATTGCGAAGCCTACATGATCCAATCCGAAACCGAACATCAGGCCTGTGTGTGCCCGGAGTGCGGGTATCGGTGCAATGCCTGTCTGGGCACCAATTCCATCATTACCAAAGAGCAATTGGCTGCGCTGAAGGATGTGGAGTGGTTTACCCCGGTTTTTGACCGCCCCCTGAACGATGAGGAAGCGGAGGCAAGCGAAAGCGAGGATACAGGCGACATTTTTGGTCGCTGATGCGACCTTTCGCTGGCTCATGATAGCATACAATCCGGCAAAACGCAAACGACCGCCCAAGATGCACACTAAGTCGGAAGGCCAA
>JAZSRK010000019.1:0-23317 GCA_045538465.1 Candidatus Limiplasma sp.
GCACACGGCGCCACCCAGGTCGAAAAAGCCCCCTGGGGCGAGTTTTCCTCCGACCTGGCTGCCTGTGCTATCTGCACAGGCAGTTTTATTATGCTTCCTTCTTTTTCTCCGGGGCAAATACCCAATTCTGCTGCAGCTTATAGCTGAGAATAAACAACAGAATATCCACAGGGATCTTGATGATATTTTCGCTCCAGCCAAAACCCAGATGCAGACCGCTCACCAGCGCAGCCGACAGGGTCATATTCAGGAGGAATACCACCAGATATCTGGGGAAGGAGCGGCTTACTTTGCCCTTATCGCCAAACACAAGGGTGCGGTTGACAGTAAAGTTGAAAATACCCGAAAGAATACGGGCGGCCACGGTTGCTATGGTAATGTGCGGCACGAACCGCAAAAACAGCACATTGGCCTCGTTGGCAAGACCGGGCACTTTCTTCAGCAGCGCATTAAAGAGCAGGTAAAGACCATAGTCCAGCAAGAAGCTGACCAGAGATGCGCTGATAAACTTGAAGAAGCCTGCCAGAATGACGCTGTAGATGCGTGCGCTATCCCGCACAGCACGGAAATGGCTGCCTTCATTGTTGTTCTCATACACGGTCTCGATGGGCAGCGCGCGCATGGGCAGCCGCTGATGGGCGCATTCGATGAGCATGTTCATCTCGTACTCATACCGCTCGCCCTTGACGGCGATCATCGTGGGCAGCAGTTTGGTCGCAAAGCCCCGCAGGCCGGTCTGGGTATCGGATACCCAAACGCCGTAAAGCAGTTTGAACACCGTGGAGGTGATCTTGTTGCCATTGCGGCTCTTAAAGGGTACATCCGGCTGATCGAAATCCCGGCTGCCCAGCAAAAGACCGCTGTCATCCTCCCGCAGGCTTTCTGCCATGCGGAGCACATCGGTAACAGTGTGCTGACCATCGCTATCAGCCGTAATGACGCACTGCAGCTCTGGGCATTCGTCCAGCAGGTACTGCATGCCCCGCTTCAGCGCAACGCCCTTGCCAGCATTGGGCGTGTAGGAGATGATGTGCACCACCTCATCCTGCGCAATGCTGTTAAACAGCGGTGCAAAGCTCTCGCCGCTGCCGTCATCCACGATAACGATCTTGCCAATGCCCGCTTCCCGGAGGGATGCCACATAAGGCGGCAGACGGTCATCCGGTTTGTATGCCGGGATAATGACTGCTGTGTTTCGGTTCAGCTCCATCTCAACCATCCTTTCGTAATCAACCAGATCTGTTACTTCAAATAGGTGTCCAAATAATCCATCATCAACGGTTCCATATCCAAACCGGTGGTGCTGTATACAAGTTCGGTAAAATCATCCCGGTCAGCAATGGAGAAGGCGTATTGCTGCGCATATTGCTTCAGCGTGTCTGCCAGCTTGCCGCCCGTCCAATCATCCATGGCGCACAGCAGCGATACGGCCCGCCCATAGACCAGCACCATGTAGTCGGTGCCAGTTTCAAAATAATCCAGCGGCGCACCCGGCGTGGCCTGCCCTGCCACCGTTACCCGCATCGATGTTTCTATGCGGCTTTGGCGCAACTCCTCTCGGGCGGCTTTGCCGTAACGATCCTCCACATATTCCAGCAGACTAAACTCGCATAGGGCCTCATCCATCCACGGATGAGTGCTTGCATCGCTGCCGACCAGCGCATACCACCATTGATGGGCGGTTTCGTGCACGATGGCATATTCCAGCTCTTTGCCAGCGCTTTGCGTTAAGGAACTCGCCACCATGGCAAGCCCCGGATATTCTGCACCGCTTACCCCCATAGGCACAGCACAGACCGTGTAGCTCGGGTACGGATAGCTGCCATACCGCTTGGAAAAGCTTTGGAGGGCATCGCAGGTGATCTCCAGCATGGTGTGAGCCTGCGCCTGCTCAGGCGCCCAAGCCTCTACCAAAACGCCGTCTATGTTTCGCTGCGCTCTTTTCAGATCGCGGCTGACGACCAAGCCTACTTCCCGAACGGCAAGGGCATCGATCTGGTACACAACGGTACCATCCTGCCCGGCTGTGCTTTGCGTGCAGCTGCCTGTTGCTGTGCAGGCGTATCCCTTGGGAACCTTCAAAGTCAGATGATAGTTGGCGCACTCGCCGCTGAGCGGGTCGCCGATAGCAGGATAGGCATCGGTGCGGTATGCGCCGTTCTGCCACAGCGCTGGCACCGCAAAGGCTTGCCCCGCCATAAAGGTATCTTCCCACCAGCCAAAACGATATTGGAGATGGGGAAAGTGCACGGTATAGCGCAGGGTCACCTGCAAGGTCTCCCCGGGCTGCCATGGCTGCATCAGCGGCAAGGACAAGACGGTTTTTCCCTCGTCCAAATAGCGATGCTGGAGGGGTTCCTGCCCGTTCCCAATCTCAACGAGCGCCTCGTCCACCACCAGCGACCCGGCAGAAAACCCTGCCGGGCATAAGTCGCGGTTGCCCGATACCGGGGAAGTATCCGGCTTGTGGAAGGCGTTGGGCCATGTGCGCAGCACCAGCAGATCACGCGGTACATCCGCACGGGAGGTAAGGTGGAAGGTCTGCTCTACCGTAAAAAGGTGCTTCTGCGCATCCAGCTCCGCATAGATAATGATCTCATCCATCCCCTGAGAGGCCTCTGCAAGCTGTCCGGATAACGGCTGCTCTTGTGCAGGGCGGCTCCCAAAGGCGAGCCATGCGCCACCAGCTATGAGCAGCACGATAGCAGCAGCGATCGCCACCCAGCCACGTTTCTTCTTACTCATAGGCATCAAATAAAGTTGCCGGTATTACCCACCAACGAAAGCATATGCTGGAAGACGTTTCCCATCAAATTGCCGCCTACCAGCCATACCAGCGCCAGCGTCAGCAGAATGGCGATAGGGAAACAGATCATCTTGGCGGTAAGCAGTTGGGCATCTGTAGCGCCAACAATGGTGTTCATCATATTGCTGATCTGCAGATACGCCACCACCAGACCAGCGATCACCACCAGCAGGCACAGCCACGGCGACACAAAGGAAACCAACATGCTCAGCAGCGCAAACACCACTGTCGGCATAGTGGTCACAGACAGCATACCAAGCACCACATGCCAAGAAAAAGGCACCTTGCGCACAGCGCACAGATAAACGAAAACGACCAGAAGCGGCGTTACCATTGCAATGATCTGGCAAAGCACCGCAATACCGCCCACAGCCGGCCCTACCTGACCGGCAATGTAGTTGATGCCCTGCTGCATGGAGGCAGAATTGCCTGCCATGCGAATACCAGTCAAGCTGGTAATGACACCAAACACAACGCTCACAACGCCTCGCATGGCTGACATGCCGCCAAGAAATACCAGCAACAGCACGATGCCTGCCACAATGGGGCAGGTGAGCATATCGCCCTGCTCTACCAGCGCCCTCAGCGTTTCGCCGGGGCGCACAAAGCAGCCGCCGAAGGTTCTGGGCAGTTCGCTAAGAATGCTCATTAGCGGATTGGGCTGCGCCGACGCCTGCTGCTGATAGCCATAGTTCTGTGCATAACCCTGTTGGGAATACCCTTGCTGAGAATACCCCTGCTGCGGGTACTGGTTAACAGGCGCTGTCTGCTGGGTGTACCCTTGCTGCGGGTACTGATTGACCGGCGGCGTCTGCTGGGTGTACCCCTGCTGCATCTGAACAGCCTGCATGCGATTGGAATACTCCATAGGATCGTTGGCAGCCGGCTGCGGCGGCCAGGCTTGCTGGGGGGCATAATCCTGCTGCTGGTAACCCTGCTGATACGCCGGTTGATAAGACTGGGTCTGGTGCGTCCACTGCTGCTGGGGGGCATAGCTGTTGCCCACAGCAGCATTACAAACGGGGCAGTACATGGAACCGGGCGCGACCATTGCGCCACAATTGGGACAATTCATCGTAAGCCTCCTGGCATGATTGATCGGGGTTCTTGTTTATTCTTCCACGGCAGGATGGTCATTCATCCATTGGTGCGCGATTTGGGCAAGTTCGGGGCTGATAAGATAGTACCGCATGCCGCCGTATTCCACCTTTTGCTCCTCAGGCAAAGCTTCCAGATATTCTGCCAAGGTGCTGAGGGGATAGTAGCGGCCATCCCAGAATGCGCTCTCTGTAGCCAGCATGACCACATTCATGCGCTCCAATTCGCCGGGCACTTCCTCCAAAGAAAGATTCATCACCGGTACAATGGGGTTGGAATCCAGCACATGCCCTTTGGCATGCAAGGGATACTGGTATCCGCTGCGGGGGATCAGGATCATCTCGTCCTGCCCGACGTTTTCTGCCAAATGCATCAGCAAACCAAATTTCTCTTGAAAGCCGTTATCCAGCAGCATGCTTTCGCTTTCCATCACGTGGCGACTGGTGCGGTAAAAGCTATCTGCATAGCCAGTCTGTTTGGTGCCTTGCACAAAGCCGAGCAGGCACAGCATAACGCAAAGCCATGCGGGCACAGCACGAAGTGCTCCGCTTTGGCTCAGCTGCTTGCATTTTTCCCACCGGTCACCAAGCCAATTAAGCAGCTTGGGCCAAAGGTCGCTAAAGGCCGCAAGAGCAGCGCATACCAACACCGCCGCCAGCAAAAACCATTGCAGCGTATAGCGGGGCATGCTGGCAAAGGTGCCGGAGAAGCTGTAATAGCTGGTATCCAGTATGCCAGTCATGGGCGCAAGGGTCATCAGCGGTACCAAAGCAGCATACAACAGGCACTCTGCCAGCTGGTTATTTTCTTCGTCGGTGCGCAGGAATACCGCAGTGGGGCCATCGCTTGGCTGCTGCGTTTTTGCCTGCTGCACTTGTTTGCGCAGACGGATGCGGCGTACCACCAGCGCTGCCAACACACTCACCAGCACAAACAGCGCGATGCGGAAACCCCACGGCCCCAGCGGGGAAGCATGGGCATAAAGAATGCCGTCTACATCTTCAAAGAAATTGAGCTGTGTGGTGGTCTCCTCAATGCGATAGTCCTGCAGCAAATAGCCCTGATACCACGGCGCTTCGGTAAAGGTGGTGGTCAGCCGCCATGGCGAGAGCTGACCCCAACGCATATAGCACCACAGGTTGCCGGCAAAGGCGATCAGCGTGCCTACCGCGCCGCCTACTGCCATACAGATGCTGCGCACCAGCACCTTCCCGGCACCGCCTTTGGCAGCATAGAGGCTTGAGAGCCACTGCCACACCACCCATGCCACCACAATAAAGGGCAGCTGCACAAAGCAGACCACATGGGCGCTCATTACCACAAAGCAAGCCAGCAAAGTAGCTGCCGTCTTGCCCATATTGCGCCAAAAGCCGGTTTCCTTGGCGCTGAGCCCGGCAAAATACAATACGCCCAGCAGCAGTGCCAAAATGCGCCAGATATCTCTGGGGGCACCAGCTACGCTATCGTACAGATTGGGAATGATGTTCAGCAGCACCACACCCAGCAGGATGTAGGGCTTTTTCTCCCGGCAGAGAATGAATAGCAGCGCACCATAGGCGGCAATGGCATAAAAGGTGAGCAGACCCAGACCGGTAACGGCGGGCTTATCAAAGGGATAGCCCACCTCACCACCGGCATGGAAGAGACCATAGCTCATAAACAATTCCAGCGAAGGAAAATGGTTATGACCGCGGAAGCGCCCTTCCAGTTCTTCTTTTTCCAACAGATGCCACAGGCTGCGGTCGTTGCAGTACCGTTCTGCCAAGGCCATGTATTCGCCGCTGTCGCCGCTGAGCACAAGGCTGTTCATGCTGGACAGGAAGCGCACGCAAACCGGCGCAAGGAGAATAACGATGCACAATGCGAAGCACAGGCAGACGATCGCAGGCTTATCAAAGCGGCAGACCCGGCACACAAAAGACCAACCTGCCTTGAATAGCGCGGGGGCACGGCGCAGGTTGCACACTACGAGCACCGCAAGGTACACAAAGCTTACCGCAGGCAATACCCCGATGTACACCCACTTGGATGCCGTCGGCCACAGGATGGAAAGCAGCAGCGTCCACAAATACTGCACAAAGGGCGTTGCTGCCACACCGGTCAGGAAACACGCGGCCCGGCTACGCTTGGCAAACAGGCGATGCACGCAAAACAACACGCCTAATGCAAACGCCGTTATCATGCAGCTGAGCAGATACAAGTTTCGCCAGCCGTTGCCAATATCCAGCCACGTCATCTCTTCACGCTCCTAATCATCCGTATCCTGCGCACAAACCATCTGCGCCCGCCCAGTTTTATCGACCCGCCTTGATCAGTCTGTCCATTTCTTCCAGATAGTACTGGTTGATATCCACCTTTTCGGCCAGCAGCTTTTCCAGCTTCTTGGCACCCTGTTCTTCCAGATCGGGGGTCTCCAGCAGTTCGATGGCTTTGGCTGTGGCCTTCTCATAGCGGTCTTCGCCATCGTTAAAGTTATACAGCAGCTGGAACCGCTCGCTCTGCTCCTGGGTGCTGCCGCTCTTGATAACATTTACATACAGGGCGTGGGTGCCCAGCATGACCGCCTCGGAGGCCATGGTAGCCCCCTCGCTGTACACCAGCTTGGCAAAAGCCAGCACATGGTGCACCAGCTCGTAGGGCGTATGGAGCAGGTGGGGTTTGAGTTCTTCAGGCACATTGCCCTCGGCGCTTACATACACACGACCATACTGGCTCAGTTTTTTCACCAGTGCGATCTTACCGGCATCGTCCAAGCCCTTCTTGCCGATGTCGTGGCTGGCATTCCAAGCCACAAAGCGCACAAGGATGTACGGCTCGTCCGGGTCAAAGCCCACATCCCGAAGCACCTGCTTATCCGGCGTAAATACGGAGGGGTGCAGGTAGAACAATTCCTTGTAGGTATCCACCCGCTCCTGACATTTGCCCAGATCGGTCAAAAACGTGCGGGGGGTGATGATCTTGGTGCTGAGCCGCTTGCAGATGCGCAGACTGAACTTGCTTACCTCGGTATCTTCGTAGATGATGTGGGGCTTGCGGCTGATCCAAGCAGCCACCGCCATCATGGGCGAAGCACGGCCAATGAGGATATCCGGCTTAAAGCGCAGGGCATGCACCGTATGGTCGATACACATGGCCAAGAACAAAAAACCTTTTTCGATCACATTCTTGCCGGTAGAACGAGCGCTGAGTTCGTAGGGAATACCGAAGGAATCCAAAAGCTTGGTATCACCATCCTTCTCGATGGCAAGGGTGCGCACCTCATCGCCGCGCTCGTTTAGCATTTTGATGATGTGGCGAAACTGGTGCGCCCATGCGGGATGGTCGATGGAGATCATTACTTTGCTCATTTATAGATTACCTCCCCCAGCTTTTCAGGCGTTGTGGGCGCGTTCTTACGCATCTGATACAGGATGCGATCCTCATTGCGGTTGATACGCACCATGCTTTCCATGGCGATACCGAAACAGAACATCAGTACAGCGATCAACGTACAGAAAGCGCAGAGCAAACCTGCAAACAGATAGCCGCTGAAATAGCCCACCTTGATGTAGTGGATAAGGAACATGAGACCGAAAATGGCAGCGGGGATCGTGAAAATGCCGCCGATGAAGCCGAAAAACTTCATGGGATAGTAATCGCGCATCAAGCCGGTAATGATGCCCAAGGTGCGCTTCATGTACTTCATGATGCTGCCGGCAATGCGGCTCTTTCGTTCCTTGAAGTAGATCACATCAATGGGAACCTCCTTCATGCTCAAACCGTTGAAGCGGAAGGAGATGAAACTTTCCTGCGTATAGGTGAAGCGGCCATGGAAGTTGATCTTCAGCAGGGTTTCCCGGCTGTATGCGCGAAAACCGCAGCTTACATCAGAAAACTTTTGCCCGCACAGGGTGCTGACCAAACGATTCATACGTGCGTTGCCCCAGCGCTTGATCGGTGGCATATTCTCGATCTTCTTACCTTCCATAAAGCGGGAACCGGTGACGAAATCTGCCTCATGGTTCAGGATGGGAGCGATCAGACGGGCGATGTTTTCGGAATTGAACTGACCATCGCCATCCATGTTGACCATAAGGTCGTAGTTATGCTCGATCGCATAATCCACCGCACTGCGAAAAGCCATGCCAAGACCCTTGTTCTGCATATGACGGATGACCGTAGCCCCTGCTTCTTTGGCATAGGCAGTGGTCTCATCGGCGCTGCCATCATCCACCACAAGGATATGCACCTGATCCACGCCCTCGTAACTGCGGGGAATGGAGGCAATAACATCACGGATGGTGGCGCCCTCATTATAGCAGGGCAAAGCGATCAACATTTTCATAGGTTTTCCCTCCCGTTGTTTGGTATAGCCAGTGCACACAGCCACAGCAGCATGGGCGCACACAAGTACATGGGCATGGAATAGCGGAAATAACCGTTTACAGCAGATAGCACGCAGCCTGCCAGCGTAAAGAGCATGGGCACAGCTGCGATCAGGTAGCGGCTTTTGCCCTTGCCAAGCAGCAAAACAAATGCATACAGGGTGATCCACCCATACAGGCCCGGAGCGATGATGACCCGATAGAGGGGATTTTTCGCCAGTTCATCGGTAAAACGGATCAACTGGTCGCACCGGGGGTTGACTGAAAACTGGAAGAAAGGATCCAGATCGGTAGTAGTCTTTTGCTTGCCAATGAGCAGCGTTGGCTTGATCTGGCTCATAAAGCCCGGGTACAGATAGCCATAGGTATTATGGAACGTAGCGGAGAAGCATGTGCCCGGATATTTGGCGGCCAGCTTGAGCCATGTGCTGAAGAAAGCTGCCTTTTCTTCTGAGGAAGCTTCCGGCTTCCATAGGTTTTTGATGGGATCGCTGAGCTCGCCTTTGTACTCCTGCGGTACCTTGTCCAGAGCCAGCACGGCGTTCAGCGCTTCTGCTTCCTCCGGGGTAAGCTGGTGGGTGGTTGCCACACGGGCCACCTGCTGCAGCGGCAGGGAATATTCCTCGGTCTCCGGCATGGGCGCTACGCCCAATACCGGCAGCATCAACCGGATGCCTGCAAACACACACACCGCACACAGGGTGGACAGCACAGGCGCCAGCCACAGCCGCTGGTTACGGCGAGCCTTGCCCAGTGTCCACAGCAGCAGCGCAGCCAACGTAAGCACCGCCAGATACATGCCCGGGTTGCGGAGCAGCACGCACAAAACCGCAGCCGCGCACATGAACAGCGTATTCCAGCGATCCGGCTTTTCCGCTTCGCAGTGCTGATGGCAGCACAGCATCAGCCACAATACCGCCATGGCAAAGTTGGTATCCTTGCCTACGCAGAAAGCATACAGCGGGAAAATGGGGTTGATGGCCAGAAACACCAGAGAGCCGATGCCCACCCAACGGGGGGCGCTGCTTTTCAGCATCCGCTCCACCAGTACGCCCAATAGCCATGCCATCAGCACGGACTGAATGCCGCAGTAGATAATGACCGTATAATCGCCGTTGCCCAACCTGAGACCAAGCCAGCGCAGACAGTGCAGCACAAAGGTTTGAAAAATAGGGTTGCCGTTGGCCAAGGTCTTTAGCCCAATGGCTTCCATGATCATGCTGACACTATCGTTGGATACGGTGCCCGGCCAGATGAAAAACAGGTACGGTGCCCAGCAAGCGAACAAAATAATGGCATAATGCCAGAAGCGCAGCGGCTTACGGGGCATGCTTGCCTGCCGGGGGCTGCTCAGCGCTTTGGTGAGCAGAGCCATACCAGCCGCATAAAGGGGCATGCGCCCCACGAACTGAAGCACTGCCAATAGCGGCTGGGTCGTAACCAGCGCAGCCGAACCCACTGCGCCATAACTTTGCCCCAGCACCATTATGCCGGAAAACAGTGCCGAAAGCACCCAAAGGCGCTTCTTGCCAAACAGGCAAAGAGTGCGAAGGGCTTCGCTGTACAGCATCCACAGGGCTGCCGCCGCCAGCGCCCACACAGCGCCCCCGGAGAGGATGCTTCCCCCATCCGGCTGCGGCACAAGGGTAACGCCCAGACCAACAAGAGATAGTACACTCAAAGCAAGTGCCGACCAGCTTTTTATCGCTGACTTGTTCTCTTGGTTGCCCATGCGCCCTCGCCTCCTTAGACATAAATATTCAGTTTATTTTAGTGCTTTTTGACGTTTCTGTCAATGTTATTCGCCCTTTGGCAGACCCACGTAGTTCGCCCTTTGGCAGACCCACGTAGATCACATTGGAAACCGATCAGCCAGCGAGCAAATTTTTTGCATCAACAGCAGTTTTTTTCATTGTTTCGTTGACACTGCGCCCTTGTTTCCACTATAATATTTGGGCGTGTGTATATCCGCCTATGCGGTTGCTTATACATTACCATGCCGTTATGCAAAGGAGAGAAACCGATCATGAAGACCTACAAAGCCGCTGAACTGCGTGCCATGTTCCAGCAGTTCTTCAAGGATCACGGCCATGCTGTCATCTCCAGCGCCAGCCTGATCCCCGAAAACGACCCCACCGTGCTGTTCACCACCGCCGGTATGCATCCTCTGGTTCCCTACCTGATGGGCCAGAAGCATCCCGCCGGCAACCGCCTGACCGACGTGCAGAAGTGCGTCCGTACCGGCGATATCGATGATGTGGGCGATTTCAGCCACCTGACTTTCTTCGAAATGATGGGCAACTGGTCTCTGGGCGACTATTTCAAGCAGGAAATGATCCCCTGGAGCTGGGAGTTCCTCACCAGCGAAAAGTACCTTGGTCTGCCCAAGGACAAGCTGGCTTTCTCCGTTTTTGCCGGTGATGAGGACTGCCCCCGTGATGAAGAAAGCGCCCAGCTGTGGCGTGATTGCGGCGTTGCCGACGACCACATCTTCTTCCTGCCCAAAGAGAACAACTGGTGGGGCCCCGCCGGTCTGACCGGCCCCTGCGGTCCCGATACCGAGATGTTCATCATTACCGATAAGGAGCCCTGCGGCCCCGATTGCTCCCCCGCTTGCTCCTGCGGCCGTTATCTGGAGATCTGGAACGACGTGTTCATGCAGTACAACAAGCAGGCTGACGGCACCTTTGTGCCCCTGAGCCAGAAGAACGTGGACACCGGCATGGGTCTGGAGCGCACCATCTGCGTGCTCAACGGCAAGAAGTCCGTTTACGAGACCGAGCTATTCGAAAACATTCTGGGCAAGATCGCTGAGCTGTCCGGCAAGACCTACGGTCAGGACGAGGAAACCACCAAGGCTTTCCGCATCATCGGCGACCATATGCGTACCTCCACCTTCATCATGGGTGACGACCGCGGCGTCAGCCCCTCCAACATGGATCAGGGCTACGTGCTGCGCCGCCTCATCCGCCGCGCTGTGCGCTACGGCATGAGCATCGGTATGCCCGACGGCTTCACCGGCGAAATTGCCAAGGTGATCATCGACCAGTACAAGGATGTGTACCCCGAACTGGAGCGCAACGCCGCCTTCGTTCTGGAGCAGCTGTCTCTGGAAGAGACCCGCTTTGCCAAGACCCTGCGTCAGGGCGAGAAGGAATTCGACAAGATCTACAACAACATCCAGAACACCCGCACCATCCTCAGCGCCATTCTGGCTGCCGATAACAAGGTGGCTCTGGCTCAGGAGTATGCCCAGACCAAGAAGCTGCGCCCCTCTCCTGATATGATGCCCATCATCGACGCTGCCAAGGCTGGCGACGAGGCTGCTCTGGTGGCTGCCATCAATGCCCGTCTGGATACCCTCACCACCATGGATGGCCGCAGCGCTTTCAAGCTGTACGACACCTACGGCTTTCCCATCGAAATGACCATCGAGCTGGCCAACGAAAAGGGTCTCAAGGTGGACGAGAACGACTTTGCCGAGCGCTTCAAGCAGCATCAGGCCACCTCTCAGGCTGGCGCTGAGCAGCGCTTCAAGGGCGGCCTTGCCGACCACAGCGCCCAGACCGCTCGTCTGCACACCGCTACCCACCTGATGCACACCGCCCTGCGCAAAGTGCTGGGCGACGAAGTGGCTCAGAAGGGCTCCAACATCACCGCCGAGCGTCTCCGTTTCGACTTCTCCTTCGGCCGCAAGATGACCAAGGAAGAGATCGACGAAGTGCAGAAGCTGGTCAATGAGGCCATCGAAGCCAAGGCTCCCATCACCTGCCGTGAAATGACCGTGCCCGAAGCCAAGGCAGAAGGCGCCATCGGCCTGTTCGAGAGCAAGTACGGCGAGCTGGTAAAGGTGTACACCATGGGCGAGTTCTCCAAGGAGATCTGCGGCGGCCCCCACGCCGAGAACACCGGCGACCTCAAGTCCTTCAAGATCCTCAAGGAAGAAAGCTCCTCCGCTGGCGTACGCCGCATCAAGGCCGTTATCGGGACCACTGCGGACGAGTAATGGGGGGACGAAGGGGACGTTGGGGCTCTGCCCCAAACCCCGGCAGGGGCCTGAGGCCCCTGCACCCCGCTCATTGAGCCCATTTCATGGGCTCAAAAGGATAGATATTTTCATCTTATGATTAGGCAGTGCAATTGCTATATGACGTTGATACATGTACTTGCACACTACTGCTTATCATACCCCTTTGCCCGTGCAAAGCACGGGCAATAACGGGTCAAGGGACGAAGTCCCTTGTCAGGGGCTTGGGGGTGAAACCCCCAAATCGTCCCCCCCCTCTCCAAAACCTCTGCGCCACCGCATGTTTTGTTACAGACGAATTGCGTTTCTCAGGATTCGTCTATGCAAACGGCGGTGGCTTTTTGCATCCCTTTTTTCCGCTGGGCAAGGCACAGTGCCGGATGAAAGCAAGGGCGCTGCATCCTAACAAAAACGGAGGTGAAAAGAAAATGGAGAGTTATCTGGAAAAACAGAATGTGCCTGTGGGCATGGACGAACAGTGGCTGCAGGAAGAGCGCCATCTGGCGGAAACGCTGGAAGTTGTGGCGGGCGAAAAGGCTAAGTTGGAAGACAAGCTGGGCATGGTGGACGGCAACGACCGGTTGATCCATGTATTGGATGACGGCAGCAACGATGCGGTGGTGCAGCAGTTTTTGGTCAAGAACCAGCTACGGCATTTGCATCAGCTGCGGCTTAGTCAGCAGCAGCCGTATTTCGCCCGGTTGGATTTTACCCCTGACCCCAGCCGCCACAAGGCGGATTGGCTGAAGGCCGGGGTAAAAAGTCAGGTGTATGTGGGCCGCTGGGGCGTGATCCAAACACCGGAGTACAAGATCTGGGTAGCGGACTGGCGCAGCCCGGTGGCCAACCTGTACTATTCCGGTCAGGTGGGACGTGTCAGCTACGAAAGCCCGGATGGCAGCGTACATGGCGAATTGAGCCTAAAGCGCATGTTCACCATTGAGGATCAGAAACTGACCGCTATGCAGGATACCGGGCTGGCGGGGCAGGAAAAGTTCCTCACTGATGCCCTGAGCCAGCTGACCAGCGCCCGCCTCAAGGAAGTCGTTACCACCATTCAGGCAGAGCAGAACACGGTCATCCGTGCAGAGCCCATGGAACCCCTGTGCGTGCAGGGCGTGGCCGGAAGCGGCAAGACCACCATCGCCCTGCACCGCATTGCGTGGATCCTCTATCGGCTGCAAAAAACGCTGTCGCCTCAGCAATTGCTGATCCTTGCCCCCAACCCGCTGTTTTTGAGCTACATCAGCAAGGTTTTGCCCGATCTGGGCGTGGATGATGTGCGGCAGATCACCTTTGAGGGGCTGTGCCGACAGTTGCTGGCAAAGCACATGCCCAGACTGGAGGATGTGCCGCAGTTGCGCCTGCGCCTTGGCATGAGCAAGCCGGAGCGGGATCAGCTGGACGATACCCTGCTGAAAAAGGGTTCGCTAAAGCTGTATGAACATTTGCAGGAGTTTCTTCGGGCTTATGAGGAAGCCTGCTTGCCCAAGGAGGATATGCGGCTGGGCAACGCCGTGCTGCTGACAGCAGAAGAAATTCGCTGCTATTGCCTGACGGATTTCCGACATTTCCCCATCGCTGAACGAATTCAGGAGCTGCTGAAAGTGTTGCGCAGTCGTCTCAGTACCGTGGTGGACAAACTGCGCCTTGCCATTACCGAGGCTGCGGACAAAAAGCTGGAACAACTGCTCCACAGCATGCCCGATGGCCCGGAGCGCCGCCGCAAGGCCACCTTGCTGCTGGATAGCCGGGATCAACGCCTTGAGGAGCTGACCAAGCTGCACAAGACCTATCCCAAGCAGGTGGAAAGCGCCTTTGGCACCATGAACCTGCTGGAGGTGTATCAGCTGTTTTGGCAGCAGATGGCGCAGAAGGATGAAAGCTTCCGCAGCGTTTATGAAAGCGTATGTACCCTGTCGGCAAAGAAACGGGTCGCCAAGGAAGATCTGCCTGCCCTCTTGACCCTCGCCAAGGGTCTGTATGGACTGAACGTGCCTGATGTGCGCCACGTGGTCATCGACGAAGCGCAGGATGTGCCGCCTTTGCAGGTAAAGATCCTGCGGGATATCTTCGGGCATGATGCGTTTACCTTGGTGGGCGATCTATGCCAAGGCATCTGCGGCGACGGCGGCATTCGCCAGTGGAGCGACCTGAGCGAAGGCATTTTCCACAAGCCCATGCAGGTGGTGGCCCTCAGCACCGCCTACCGCAGCACTGCGGAGATCACCGAAGCGGCGCTATCCGTCATCGGGCGGCATCCGGTGGACGGGGTAGGACATACCCAGCCTGTGCTGCGCCACGGGGACAAGCCCGCCTTGGTGCCCTGTCAGAATGCTGCCAAGCGGCTGGAAGCCGTCCTCTCCATCGTGCAAGGCTGGCAAAAGGAAGGCTTCCGGGGCATCGGCATTGCCGTCAAGGATGCCAAAGAAGCCCGCAGGCTGCACAAAGCGTTGGTGGCCGCTGGCCTCAGCGATGCAAGGCTGGTCAGCGAAGGCGACGAAAGCTTCCAAGGCGGCGTGCAGATCATGGACGCTGGCGTTGTGAAGGGGCTGGAATTCGACTGCATGCTCATCGCCGATGCGGATGCGGAAACCTATCCCGATCAACGTTTCTATGCCAAGCTGTTCTATGTGCTATGCACCCGTCCATTGCACCGGCTGGCGCTGTGCTGCATCGGGCAGCCCACTGCGCATCTGGAGCATGCAGACGTGGTCGTGCTTGAAGCGTAACACGAAAGGAATGGACGGAGGTTCCCCATGAACACCTTTACCCTCATCTACGAACAAGTCCAGCGCATTCCCTACGGGAAGGTATGCACCTACGGGCAAATCGCCCGTTTGGTGGGCAATCCTCGCCTGTCCCGGGTGGTGGGCTATGCCCTCAAGGCTGCACCGGAGGGGTTACCTTGCCACCGGGTGGTCACCAAGGAGGGCGGCTTATCCGATGCCTTTACGCCTATGGGCAAGGAGAGCCACCGAATGCTGCTGGAGATGGAAGGGGTCGGGTTTACGCTGGATGGGCGGGTGGATATGGAAAGGTATTTCTGGCGAGGGGAATAACATCAGATCGATACAAAACACGAGAGCCTCATGGGCATACACATGCCAATGGGCTCTCGTGTTTTTTGCAGCTTGGTAGCTTCGGCAGATCAAACCTTAGCCAACGCTCTTTTGATATTCGCTTCCTGAGGAATGATGATATCAAGATCTACTTCTGGATGACCTTGGGCATACGCAGTTAACATATCCAGCAGATTCTCCTTGGACTTCATATAATCTTCCACGATCACATCCTCGGAAGCGCCCAGTCTTTTCAAAAGCAGTGCAGAGACAACGCCTGTTCGGTCTTTTCCGGCGGCACAAAAATACATAACATTTGTGGGAGCATTCAAGATGGTTTCAAGGATCGTATCCATTTGGCTGTCTACCATTCCTTGATACACCTCATAAAGATGTTCCCTTGACTTTGGCGTATCCCCGCCGCCGGTCACAGGCAGATGATGATAGGTAAATCCGTGCACATCCTTTAACGGACAGGGTTTATGCTCTACTTCCTCAAGGGAACGCAGATCCACCAAAGTCGTTATTTGGTTATTCATTAACCATTGTATTTCTTCCGCTGTCAGCGAAAGCGGCGCATCACTCCGTATGTACCGCATGCCGCCGATGGGCAAAGCTCGTGTGTTTAGCGTTGACTTCAACAATGAACTCATCTATCTTTCTCCTTTTGTCCCTACCTAATCAACACTCTGTCAGCGAAGGCAAACATCATTTGCATGCTGGATAGTACCCTTCTTGAAAACCGACATTCGCATTGTTGGTAAACTGACCGCTGCTGAATACTTTGTCGAAATTGTGGATATCCACCTGTGCCGGCGCTCAGCAATAGCGATCCAGAATAGCGATAGAACCAGACAAATACGGAATATAGCTGGCAAATATCAAGCCACCATTTTTCAGCACTCGCCTGTTCTCGCTGATGCATGGTAGCCTCTTTGGGCAATATTGATTCAGAATGCTTAACGTCATTTCGTATTCCAATTTGCCGCTATCGCTATTGGCCAATCTGTTTTCTTCATCAAATACGCCATAGTAACTTCTGACTTTATCAAAATTCGTCATATGCTTATCCTTTCCTCACCCTCGCCCGGCCAACAAACCGCTGGCAAAGGCAAACATCAGGTTATACCCGCCGCAATCCCCGTCCACATCCAGCATTTCCCCGGCAACATACAGACCGGGGATCAATTTGCTTTCCATGGTATGGGCGTCAAACTGAGCGGGATCCAGCCCGCCGGCCGTCACCTGTGCCTGATCAAAATCCCGGGTGCCGGTAACGGGCACAGTGTAATCGGTAATGCCCTGCGCTAATTTTCGTAGGGCTTGTGGAGTCGCAGCATCGCTCTCCCGCAGGTCTGCCATACGCAAAAGGGCAGTCTGCAAAGCAGGATAGGCGCTGCCGGTAAGCAGCTGCGCCAAGGTGATCTGACCGCTGCCCGCCAGCCGCCGCACTCGTTCTTCCAGCCAGTGGACAGCATCCACATCGCCGCTGCCCATCAAAGTCTGGCAAAGATCCATGTGCAGCGTGCAACCCGGCTGCACGGATCTTGCCAGCTGCATGGCGGCAATGCCGCTTACGCCGTCATCGGCAAACAGTGCCTCCCCGTTGCTTTGGTGCAGGGTCTTTCCATCCTGTGCGCGCAGGGTCAGCTTAGCTCGTACCCGCTTGCCGCTAAGGCCTTTCAGGGGCTTTGCATCCGTCAGCAGAGCGCACAGGGCAGGCTTGGGGGCATGCAGGGTATGCCCCATGGCGGTAAGTAAAGCATAAGCACTGCCATCGGTGCCATGAGCGGGGGCTGCTGCGCCGCCTGCGGCAACGATCACCCGGTCAGCCATTAACACCATAGAGCGCTGGGCTACCGCTTCGCCTTTTTTCACTTTTCCATTGGCTTTTTGCTGGTCTGGTGCATATTCAGTAACCGCAACGGAAACGGAAAAACCATGGGCTGTCCGCTCGATCGCGTCCGCACAAGCACAAGGGATCAGCTGTACCCCCAGCCCATGCAACCTTTGAAGAAGTGCATCTACCGCCACCGAGGCCAGATTCGCCGCCGGGTACACCCGACCCTCGTCCTCCTCAGCAAGCACGATGCCGCAATCCTCCAAAAAATCGGCTACCGCTTTGGGCGGCAAATATTCCAGCACTTGAAGAGCAAAGGCTTCGTCGCCATAGTAGCGCAAAGCACCGGCGTTCATCAGGTTGCCCCGACCATTGCCGGCCACCCCCAGCTTCTTGAGGGGCTTTCGGTTGCGGTCGATCACGGTGACGCGATCGCCCCGCTGGGCTGCCGCTATGGCTGCTGCCGCCCCGGCTGCACCGCAGCCGATGATCAGGGTGTTCATGGGTGCATCCTCCTTACAGGCTGGTCAGTTCATTCATAAGCCGCTGCTCGTTGTACAGGGCTTCCAGCATATGGGTGTTCTTCATCAGGCATTCGCCGCACAGGCGCACGGCTTCGATAAACTCGCTGCTCATGGCCCGCATACCGCCCTGCTCCAAAATGGGGCAGCAGCACCAGCCGCGGGGGTCGATCTCCGGCTTGGCATAAGGCTCGCCTGCCTCATCCACCATCACGCGAATGCGCAGAGGAAACAGCCTGCATGCCAGCGGGCGGTGCTCCCGAGGGCAAGTGCCCTCGCATACCAGCCGCTTGCCGCCCTTAAAGAGGGTGTCATCGTCTGCTAAATGAAAGGGAAAACCTTCGATAGGCTTATGGTAAAAGCATTCTTCAAAAGGGAACAGCAGCATGCCATTCTCGCCGCTCTCGTCGCTCTGGCAGCAAGCGGCATCGCACAGGCGGCCGCAGTTCTTTTTGAGCGGGGTAACATCCTGCAAAATGGCACGGGCTTCCTCCAAGGTGCGCAGTGCGCCCGGTTTTGCCACAAGATCCATCACAAAAGCCATAAAAAACCCTCCAAACCTTGATGAAACTATCTTATCAAAGGTTGAAACGGTTTGCAATACATCCCGAAAAGCCATTGACTTTCCCCCGCAAAACCCCTATAATGCCACAGACGATAACACAAAGGAGCCTTGCTATGCCTGCCTACGAACTCACCGTGCCCCCGGAGCTGGATGGCGCCGCTATCCGCAAAGCTGCAACGGGGCTGATGGGGCTTAGTTCCCGGCAGTTTAAGCGGTGCAAGTTTCAAGGGGAGATGCGGCTGGACGGCCAGCTCGTACATGCCGATGCAAGGCTGCGCACAGGGCAGCGCCTATGGCTGTACGCCCCGGAGCGGGATGTGCCCCAGCCGGAAGCCAGCCAGATCCCCTTACAGGTCTTCTACGAGGATGAACATCTGCTCATCGTCAACAAACCCGCTCCCCTGCCCTCCGCCTCCTCCCAACGGCAGACAGGGGCAACACTGGAAAACGTGGTATACAGTTATCTGGGCTGCCCGGATGGCTTTGTGTACCGCCCTGTCAACCGGCTGGATAAGGGTACCAGCGGGCTGATGGTCATCGCCAAAGAAGCCCACGCCCAGCACTTGTTGCAGCAGCTTTTGCACACCGATCAATTTCAGCGCACCTATCTGGCTGTGGTGGAAGGACATATGCCCGAACCGAAAGGCGTCATCGATCTGCCCATCGCCAAGGAAGATGCCGCCAGCATCCGGCGCATCGTCCACCCGGATGGCAAGGAGGCTCGCACCTTCTACAGAGTGGACATGATTTCCAAAGTTCGCTCCCTGCTTTGGCTCCAGTTGGATACCGGGCGTACCCACCAGATCCGTGTGCATGTATCCCATTTGGGCTGCCCCATATGCGGCGATTTTCTCTATGGTACAGAGCTGGACGAATTGCCCGGTCGCTTTGCACTGCATTCTACTGCTCTTAAGCTCTGGCACCCGATCAAGCAGTGCTGGCTCCATTATGAGAGCCCTCTGCCTGATGAACTAGCTGCTTTGCTAACGTCTGCTGATCGTCCAAGTATGCAGGCAGCGCCATCTGCAGGCAATGAATAGCTCACATAAATTGCTCCCTTTCCCCCATACCAGCATCCAAAATCCCTACGAGGTGACCTACCATGACACAGACCGCTCCCTGCAAACTGCTCAACCACCGCCACACCATCTATGCCAGCTACATTGGCTACATCGTGCAAGCCATCGGCAACAACTTTGCACCCCTGCTGTTTTTGACCTTCGCCAGCACCTACGGCTTAGCGCTGGATCGCATCACCCTGCTGGTGACCATTAACTTTATGGTACAGCTGGGCGTGGACTTGATTTGCGCCAAAGCCATCGACAAGATGGGCTACCGCATGTCCATGACCCTTGCTCACCTGTTTTCTGCTTTGGGTCTCATCTCCATGGCGATCTTGCCCAATGTACTGCCCGACCCCTATGTGGGGCTGCTTTGCGCTGTGGTGATGTATGCCATCGGCGGCGGTATTCTGGAAGTATGCGTCAGCCCCATTGTGGAAGCCTGCCCTTCCGATAACAAGGAAGCTGCTATGAGCTTGCTGCATTCCTTTTATTGCTGGGGACATGTGGGCGTAGTACTCATTTCTACTGCCTTTTTCTACTTCTTCGGAGTGGAGCGCTGGCCGATCCTATCGGTTTTGTGGGCGCTGGTGCCTTTGTTTAACTTGTTCTATTTCCAGCGGGTACCCATCGAGTCCATCACAGGGGGGCACGAGCCGCTTTCCCTTGGCAAGCTGTTTAAGCAAAAGGTGTTCTGGATCCTGATCGTGCTGATGGTTTGCGCCGGTGCCTCTGAGCAAGGCATGAGCCAGTGGGCTTCTGCCTTTGCCGAAAAGGGGCTTGGCGTAAGCAAGACCGTGGGCGATCTGATGGGGCCCTGCCTGTTTGCTGTATTCATGGGTACAGCCCGTGCTTTGTATGGCAAATTCAGCGAAAAATTGCCCCTGCGCCCCGCCATGGCGGCTTGCTCCATCCTGTGCATTGGCTGCTACTTGCTGGCTTCTCTTACAAACCTGCCGGTGCTGGGTCTGGTAGGCTGTGCACTGTGCGGCTTCTCCGTGGGCATTTTCTGGCCCGGTACCTTTAGCATTGCTGCCCTTAAGCTGCCTACCGGTGGTACTGCCATGTATGCCTTTTTGGCCTTGGCCGGCGACTTGGGCTGCTCCTCCGGCCCCACCACGGTGGGCATGGTGGCCAACGCTGCCAGCGGCGATTTGAAGACCGGTCTGCTGGCTGCTATCATCTTCCCCGTAATGATGCTGATCGGCCTGATACTGCTCAAGGATCACAAGAAGGCTGAATAAAGACTTTCAACCTATTTCCATCGACCCCGGATGGCGAATCGCATGCCATCCGGGGTTTTGCATCCCAAAAAGAAAGAAAAATGCCCATTTTCCTGCCCAGCTATTGATGAAACCCATCCTGATAGCGTATAATAGATGGAAGACCGTACCAACCGGTCTGCTTTGCCCTGCCTGATGCAGGGCAGCCATACAAGGAGTGCAAGCAATGATGAATACCCCTCACATCCGGGATTTCGTGGGCAAGCATGTGCATATGATCGGCATTGGCGGCAGCAGCATGAGCGGCCTTGCCAAAATGCTTTTGGAAAAAGGCTATACCCTGACTGGTTCTGACAATCTGGAAACCTACGCCACCAAGCTGCTCCGGGAGGAATACCGTGTGCCGGTGACCATCGGTCATAAGCCGGAAAACGTTCACGGCGCCGATCTGGTCATCTACACGGTAGCCATCTTGCCCGATAACCCTGAACGGGTAGAGCTTGCGCGGCTAGGCATCCCCTGCATTGAGCGAGCCACGCTGCTGGGACAACTGATGGAAGGTTACCAGAGCGCCATCGGCGTTTGCGGCACCCACGGCAAAACCTCCACCACCTCCATGCTGGCGCAGATCATGGTGGAATGCGGCATGGATCCCACCATTTCCATCGGCGGCAATCTGGATTTTATCGGCGGCAACACCCGCATCGGCAAGGGAGATACCTTCCTTGCAGAGGCCTGCGAGTTCAATGCCAGCTTCCTGCATATAAGCCCCACTCTGGCAGTGGTGCTGAATATCGACATGGATCATCCTGACTTTTTCAAAGATATCGACGATGTACAGCGTACCTTCGGCAAGTTTCTTGCCTTGCTGCCAGAAGACGGCGCAGCGGTGGGCAACGGCGAGGATCCCCGCATTGTAGAGCTGTTTGCCCAGCTGCCCTGCAAGACCTACACCTTCGGTTTTGATGCAGCCTGCGACTTTAGCCCCGCAGGCCTTGTGTACGACGAGTTGGGTCGCGGCCACTACGACCTATGCAACCGCGGCCAAGTACTGGGGCATGTACAACTGAATGTGCCCGGATTCTTCCACGTGAGCAACTCGCTGGCAGCACTGGCTGCCGCTTGGGTGAAGGGTGCCGACATGGAAAAGGCTTGCGTGGCCCTCAGCCACTTTGCAGGCGCTCACCGCCGCTTCGAGCTGACCAGTGTTGTGGAAGGCGTAAAGCTGTACCACGACTACGGCCATAACCCCACCGAGATGCGCAATGCCATCAGCGTGGCCGCCATGCAGCCCCGCAACCGCCTCTGGGCGGTGATGCAGCCCCATACCTTCAGCCGGGTCAAGAATCTCTTCAACGATTACCTGACCTGCACCAAGGAAGCAGATATTACGCTGGTGACGGATATCTATGCCGCCCGTGAGAAAGATCCCGGCGACATCAAAGCCGAAATGCTGGTGGATGGTATGCGCAAGAACGGCATCAACGCCATCCACACCCCCAGCTTCGATGATACAGAGAAGTATCTGCGTCAGCACTGGCAGCCCGGCGACCTGGTGCTGACCATGGGCTGCGGCAATATCAACCAGCTGAATGACCAAATCTGGGAAAACGAACAGAAGAAGGCTTAAAATCACTTTCTCTTGTTCTTTATCTTATGTGTCAAACCCTTGCGCCCATAATATGGGCGCAATATGTGGGGTGCAGGGGCAGAGCCCCTGCCCAACTACTACACACGAAAAGGAGTCCATCATGCTTCAACTCAATGACATCAGCCTTCAGTTTGCCGGCGACCTGCTGTATAAGCACGTAGACCTGCTGTTCCAGCCCGACCATTGCTACGGCATCATCGGTGCCAACGGTGCGGGCAAATCCACCCTGCTGCGCATCATCTCCGGCGAATTGCAGCCCACCACCGGCACGGTTTCCATGCGCAAGGAAGACCGCATGAGCGTGCTGGAGCAGAACCACTTCAAGTATGACGAGTTTTCCGTGATGGACACCGTCATCATGGGCAACAAGCGCCTGTACGAGATCATGAAGGAAAAGGACGCGCTGTATGCCAAGGAAGACTTCACCGACGCGGACGGCGAGCGCGCTGCCGAGCTGGAAGGCGAGTTTGCCGAGCTGAACGGCTGGGACGCCGAAACCGAAGCCGCCCAGCTGCTCAACGGCATCGGCATCCCCACCGATCTGCACTACGCCCAGATGGGAAGCCTCGACGGCCGCCAGAAGGTAAAGGTGCTGCTGGCCCAGGCCCTGTTCGGCCAGCCCAACATCATCCTGCTGGACGAGCCCACCAACGGTCTGGACGTGGAAAGCACCGAGTGGCTGGAAAACTTCCTGGTGGAGTGCAACGCCATCGTCATCGTGGTCAGCCACGACCGCCACTTCCTCAACGCCGTTTGCACCAACATCGTGGACGTGGACCACGAAACCTGCAAGATGTACTCCGGTAACTACGACTTCTGGTACGAGTCCTCCACGCTGATGCAGCAGCTGATCCGCAACCAGAACAAGAAGCGCGAAGAAAAGATCCGCGATTTGCAGGAGTTCATCCGCCGGTTTGCGGCTAACAAGTCCAAGAGCCGTCAGGCCACCAGCCGTAAGAAGGTGTTGGACAGCCTGCAAATTGAGCAGATGCCCGCCTCCAGCCGCAAGTATCCCTTCGTCGGCTTCGAGCCGGAGCGGGAAGCCGGTAAGGACATCCTCACCGTGGAAGGCATCTCCAAGACCATCGACGGCGTGAAG
>JAZSRK010000100.1:0-25216 GCA_045538465.1 Candidatus Limiplasma sp.
CAAAACGGCCAAATTCCAGTTTGAAGTCGATCAGCTCGATGTTGATATCCCGCATGCTTTCGCCTACGATCTGGTTCACCTTCAGGCTGATCTCTTCCATACGCTGAATTTCTTCCGGCGTGGCCAGGCCCAGCGCGGTGATGTGGGTCAGGTTGACCAGAGGGTCGTCCTGCTCGGAGTCCTTCAGGTTGTACTCAATGACCGTGTTGCGCAGATGGGTGCCATCCGGCTGGCCGATGCGCTTGGCCAGACTGCCAGCCACAATGTTACGCACCTTCACCGTTACCGGGATGATCTCCACCCGCTTGACCAGCGAGCAGCGGTTATCAATCCGGCGGATAAAGTGGTTGGGCACGCCATTTTCCGTCAGAAGGGTGAACATGTATTCACAGATCAGGTTGTTGATCTCGCCCTTGCCAATGATGCGGCCACGTTTGAGACCGTGATAGGCAAAGGTTTCATCCCGGTAGTAGACCACAGCTTCTTTCGGATTTTCCGTAGCGTAGAGGCGCTTGCCTTTTCCTTGGGTAATCAGGTTTGTAATATCTTCCATGTATTTCCCCCACAGGCATCAGACTGTAATAACAAAATCGGTTTATTGTAGCACGATGAGAGCGGCGTTGCAAGCTGGGTGCACCTTATAGCCCATTACATCTTTTTCTGGGCTGCATTCAGGGCTTCTTCCACTGCACGGCGCCAGTCGTTATCCTGCTGTACAGGAGCCATGGCTTCTTCGGCATCGCTGTCGGCTGCTTCGGCCACCGGCTCGGCCTGTTCCATGGGTGTGCTGGTCAGCACAGGGCGGTCTGCACGGCGGCGGGGCGCTGCTTTGGCATCTGCATCTTGCTTTTTCTCCGGCGCGGGGGTCAGCCGGAGCCACTTGAGCTCATCCACCGGGAAATCCTTCAATTCGGAGGAGTCGCCCTTAAAGATGCGGACTGTTACGCTTTCCTTGAGAATATTCAGATCCATGACCGTACCGAAGCCTTCGGGCGTTTCCACCTCTTTGCCGATCTTAGGCATGCGCTTACGGGTCGCCTCGTAGTGATCCTGCTCATATTTGAGGCAGCACATCAAACGACCGCAAACGCCGGAGATCTTGGTGGGGTTCAGGGACAGGTTTTGTTCCTTCGCCATTTTGATGCTGACGGGCTGGAAATCACCAAGGAAAGTGCCGCAGCAAAGCGGACGACCACAGGGACCCAAACCGCCCAGCATCTTTGCTTCATCCCGCACGCCGATCTGGCGCAGTTCGATGCGGGTATGGAAAACCGAAGCCAAATCCTTCACCAGTGCTCGGAAATCCACGCGGCCGTTAGCAGTAAAGTAGAATAAGATCTTGGAATTATCAAAAGTCTGCTCAACGCCTACCAGCTTCATTTCCAGCTGGTGTTCGTCGATCTTGCGCTGACAGATCTGGTACGCTTCCTTTTCGAATTTGGCGTTCTCCTCGGCATGCACGGCATCCTCAGCGTTTGCAATGCGGATGACGGGCTTTAAGGGAGAAACGATCAGTTCGTCGTCCACCTCCCGCACGCCGGTGATCACCTGACCATACTCCAAGCCGCGGGCGGTTTCGACGATCACAAATTCACCTGCAATAGGCCAATGCTTGTCCGGGTCAAAATAATAAAGTTTGCCAGCGTTCTTAAAACGAACGCCTACGACTGCTGCCATAGCGTTTGTTCCTCCAATAGTTTTATCATTAACCGATCCACTGTCGATTGCCAGTTCACCTGACCAAGGCGCATACGCCTTGCCTGAAAAACTGCCTCTAACATAGTGTTCAGCGATTGCGAAGGAATATGCTCGCTCCGTTGCTGCCAAGCTTGCGGAAAACCAGCCAATGCATCCCGACCCAACATACCTGTTTTGACCAGAAGGGTCTGGTGCAAGGCGCGCTCCAACGCATCCAGCAGCTTATCTGCCTTGTCTCGGGCATCCTTCAGGCGAGTGCTGACGGCCACTGCCGCCGCATCGCCAGTAAGGGAAAGCGCAGCATTTACAAAGGTCCGTGTTTCATCATCCTCGCCGTCTTCGCTCAAAAGAGCCAAGGCAGTACCAAGATTGCCGCCGCTGAGGGGCAAAACCTGATGGATGGCTTTTTCGCCATACCCTGCCAAAGCCTGCTGCATCAGCTCATCAGGCCAAGGGGTCATTTTTACACGCACGCAACGGGAAGCAATGGTGCCCAAAGTCGCACTAAACTCATGCGTCATCAAAAGAAAAACCACATTGGAAAGCGGCTCCTCCAGCGATTTGAGCAATGCATTCTGCCCGGCGGGGCTCATTTTTTCCACCGGCTCAATAAGCACCACACGGTAACCATCGCCAAAAGCATGCTGCGATACCGTCCGGATCACATTACGGATGGTATCCACCGGGATCTGCTTGCCGTTTTCGGGATACACTTCCAATACATCCGGCTCGTTGCCCGACATAACTCGACGGCAAGCCTCGCAAACACCGCAGGGCTTATCTGGCGACATGCAAAACAGGGTGCTGGCCAGCACTTTGGCAAACGTACGCTTGCCAAGCCCCATCGCACCCGTGAGCAAATACGCATGATTCGCTCCGCCACGGCGGAACTGTTCCAGCACGATTCTCAACCCGGCATTGATGCGGTCGTATGCCATCATTGCCGGCAAAACCGTACCATTCTTGTTCATGGTCGTTCCTTTCCGGTTACAGCTTTACAAACTGATCGACCGTCAGCACAAATACGGTAGCGCCGCCTACGACCACCTCAATAGGATAGGGAGTGTAGGAACTGGGCATACCCATCATGGAAGTCGGTGCAGGCGCGATCTGCTTGCGGCTCTTGCATACATGTTCGATAATATCCATAGCCTGCTGGAATCGATCTTCCTCCACACCGATGAGCAGCGTGGTATTGCCGGCACGCAGGAAACCACCAGTAGTGGCCAGCTTGGTAACGCCCAGACCTTCGTTCATCAGTTGATTGACCAAGCGGTTTGCATCTTCATCCTGTACAATGGCGACGATCAATTTCATACTTAGGATACCTCCTACAAATAAGGATAGAGACCCATATACAGTATAACGCATTTTGCACGATTGCGCAACCAACGACGCAAACGAAAAAGGCTTTTGCTGCGCCATAAACAAAAGGAAAACGAAAAACCGCCCTACGCACAAAACGTGCGCAGAGCGGCCGAACAAGTTTTTATCGGAACATCTGCTCCAACTCATCATATTTTTCGTGGGTGATGAGTGCATCGTGCTTGGTGCCAACGAGCCGTACCACATAAGTCCATCGCCCGTAAGGCGTAATATCCTTTATGTGGTTCAGGTTGATAATGTAGCTCTTGTGGCAGCGGAAAAAGCTTTCTTTGGGAAGACGCTCCTCCATTTCGGATAAGCTATCGCCGGTCACATAGCGCTCATCGCCTACGGTATAAAGTACCGTGGCTCTTTCCTCACGCTGCACCAGCAGAATATCCTTCAGGTCGATAAAGCTGACGCCGTTGCGGTGGTGCAGCATCATGCGTCCTTCTGCGTTGCGCACCTGATGCACGCTTGCACTGGCTTCGCCCGCTTCGCCATAGCGGCGCAGCAAACGACCCTTTGCCTTTTCCAGCGTTTGAAGCACCCGCTCCACTTTGAAGGGCTTTACCAGATAATCGAAGGCATAAACCTCAAACGCATCGCCCATATAAGCATCGTGCGCAGTGGCAAAAATGATAATGGTGGAAGGATCCATATCCTGAATGCTTCTGGCGCAATCAATGCCGTTCATCACAGGCATTTCCACATCCAAAAACACCAGATCCGGCTTGATGCGTTCTGCCAGTTCCACGGCTTCCTGCCCATTGCAGGCCTCTGCGCACAGGGTAAAGCCCTCCACTTTGCTGACCAATTTCCGAATGACCAAACGCATTCCTTCATCGTCGTCAGCGATCAATACCTTCAGATCTATCATGGGGCACCTCATCTCTTCCAACGGTTCATATCCGGTCGGGTGAAAATCTCGCTCATTACAAAGCCCTGCACCATATCGCTTGCCGTAAACAGAGGTTCTTGCTCGTTATGGGCAGCGAAAATGGGGATCCTCGGCTCCTCAAGGCTGCTTTCGCCATGCCCTAAAGAGGGGTCGCAAATATCGCGGCCTTCATCCGAGTGAAAATTCAGGCTTCCGGCTTGGCGACCCGCTGCCAGCTCTTCGCTGGCCTGCAATGGACGGGAATACCCCTCCAGCGATTCGCCCCTCAGGCGCTTTTCATCAAACCGGGCGGTCAGCTCCGCTTTGCGCTTTGCCAATTGCTCGGGCGAGATGGTGGAGCGCTCAGGAGTGCGCACAGGGGGCTGTGCCACTGGGCGGGGCGCCCTGCTGCCTTCAAAGCCGAAGGAAACTTCCTTTTGAGGAATAGGCCGGGATGCAGACTTCGCATTGGGTTTGCTCTTTTTGAATAGTTTGCTAACGATCATGAGGATTACAAACAATGTAATCAACCCATCCATCTGCTCACCTCCTTTACCAAACGGCTATGCTTACTTCTTGTCGGCAGGGGCAGGAGAGGAGGTGGGAGCAGCAGCCTTAGCAATGCCTTCGCGCATGCTGGTATCGGCTTCCACGTTCTTCATCTGGAAATAATCCATCACGCCCAACTTGCCTTCACGCAGAGCAGCAGCCATGGCCTTGGGCACTTCGGCTTCGGCTTCCACAACGCGGGCGCGCATCTCCTGCACGGAGGCCTTCATTTCCTGCTCGTGGGCAACAGCCATGGCACGGCGCTCTTCAGCACGAGCCTGAGCGATGCGGCGATCGGCTTCGGCCTGATCCATCATCAGCTGGGCGCCCACGTTACGGCCCACGTCCACATCGGCGATATCGATAGAGAGAATTTCAAAAGCGGTGCCAGCATCCAGACCCTTGCTCAGCACGGTGCGGCTGATGGAATCGGGATTTTCCAAAACGGCCTTATGGGTATCGCTGGAACCAACGGTAGTAACAATACCTTCGCCAACACGGGCGATAATGGTCTCCTCGCCAGCACCACCAACAAGGCGCTCAATATTGGTACGCACGGTAACACGAGCCTTGGCGCGCAGTTCGATACCATCCTTGGCAATAGCGGCGACCACGGGGGTCTCGATCACCTTGGGGGTAACGCTCATCTGCACAGCCTGCAGCACATCACGGCCAGCCAAGTCGATGGCACAGGCCTTTTCGAAGGGCAGCTCGATAGAGGAACGCTGGGCAGCGATGAGGGCGTTGATCACACGGTCTACATTACCGCCAGCCAAGTAGTGGGTTTCCAGCTGAGGCAGGTTGATGCTCAGACCGGCCTTACGAGCCTTGATGAGGGGCTCGACCAGACGCTTGGGCTGGATGCGGCGCAGGCGCATACCCACCAAAGAAGCGATGCTCACATGTACACCGGCAGCCAAAGAAGTGATCCACAGACCCAGCGGCACAAAGCGCAGGAAAACAAGGATAGCAATGAGCGCCACGACCAGAATAGCAACGATCCAGCCAGCAGAGTCATTTCCATAGTAACGGGAATAAGAACGTGCCAAAGACAGCATAGATTCCAACATGAATGAATACCCCTTTCTTTATTACCAACGCAGCATTACTCGCCGCGAAGTTTACGAACGATCACATTGCGTCCTTCCACGCGGTTGACCATTACCGGTGTGCCCGCAGGAATGAACTCGCCATCGGATTCCACATTCAGGCGCATGCCGTCAAACTCGGCCATGCCGGTGGGACGCAGCACCGTAAGAGCCGTGCCTTCTTTTCCGATAAACACTTTCAGATCTTCGGAAACGTCCATCACGCTGGCATCCTCGGTTTCGTTGAGGAACATGGCAGACTTGGACAAGCGGCCCTTGCTGGCAGAACGCAGCGCCAGCGAGACTACAATGCCCATAATGGCCAGAATGCATACCGTAACACCAAGAGCAGCTACGCCGCCATGGTGGATATAGGTCATGACGATAGCGGCAAGCTCCAGAATGCAGCCGGTAATACCCGGCAGACCAAAGCCCGGCATAAACGCTTCCACGATCAGCAGACCCATGCCAAAAAGAAACATCAGAATGATCGGCAAGTTTTGTGCGACAAAATCCATACTATAACCTCCCAGCCTTTCGGCACTTTTGTCGAGGATATCCTAACATACTTCAGCCAAGGCTGTCAGCAGCTATTGGCTTAAGCATACACCCAAGAGACTCAATTGTCATTTTTCAGGCTCGAATCCGCTGCCAGCGATCCCTTGAGGGTGATCAAGTCCGCTTGATAGACATCTGCCAGCGAACGATTATATATGACCGAAGCCGGGTGATACAAAGGAAACAACGGCAGCGTGAAGCTCTCGCCCTCAGGCGGCGCTACCGCGACCTGCTGCCAGCTGCCATGCACCTGCCCCACAGTCGCATCCATAAAGGCTTGCAGAGCTACATTACCCAATGTGACCAACGCCGCTGGCCGTACCAGCGCGATCTCCCGCATGAGCCACGGCGTAAAAAGCTGCTTCTCTTCCCTGCTGGGGGGACGGTTGACGATCCGTCCGGCAGCACTTCTTTTGGTAGGACGTATCTTGACCACATTGCTCACATACAGTTCCTGCCGCTGAAGACCCAGTACCTCAAGAAAAGCCGTCAGATTCTTACCGGCTTTTCCAACAAAGGGTCTGCCTTGCAGGCTTTCCTGCTCTCCCGGCGCTTCGCCGATGAGCATCAGCGTGGGCCCATGGGTCTGTCCATCGCCAAAAACCAGCGAACATTGCCCATCCGGGTAGATTTTGGCAAAAAAAGCAGCGCACTCCTGCTTCCACTTATCCACGATGTACCCGCCTCCTGTGCAGCAACGCCTTGCTTATTTCGCTGCGTTGCTGCATCAGCTGATGCCGCTTTGCAGCATAACGAAGGAATGGAGAATATCTGTGCGCAGCCAATTGATCAATGTAAGCAGCATAGCGACCAGAACAAGAATAACAAAAACACCGATCAAAGAAGAGATGCCGTCAAAAAGATGCACTGCAACGCCAAAGCGCATATCAGCATCCGCTCCGTCGTAGCCTTCTGCCTCCTCTTCCTGCGGCAGGTAATCGGCATAGCCCGGCTCTGGGTACCGCTGATGTTCCATCTGCTGGTACTGCGGCTGTGCAGACTCATCGTAGAGAGCGGCTTCATCGTAAACAGGGGCTTCACCATAGGCCACAGCTTGACCGTAGGCTTCATCATAGACTGCGTTTTCGTCGTATTGAAACGCCTGTTCATATCCCTGTTGGGCGTTATAGGGTTCCAGCACCTGTTCCAGTTCCAGTGTTTCCACTTCGTTGCGGCGGTTCCGTCTTCTCGATGCCATACGCTCCCTCCTTACTCTTCTTTATAAACAAACGAACGATCAAACATAATCCATCCAAGGCGCCGATTCATCCTGACGGCCTGTGAGCCCGCCTGCCTGCTGCATACCCGGAAAACCATTGCCTTTGAGCGCTTCGTAGAGAACGATGGCCACCGAATTGCTCAGGTTGAGGCTGCGAGCCTCCGGTACCATGGGAATGCGCACGCAGCGGTCATATACCTTCTCCAGCAAGCTTTCCGGCAGACCCTTGGTCTCACAGCCAAAAACCAAAAAATCGTCTGGCTGGTAAACCGCCTCGGTATAGCACCGGGGCGCTTTGGTGGAAAGAAAGTGCATACGGGCATTGGGGTATGCATCCAACAATTCCTGAAAATCTTCATATACATGGTATTGCATCATGCCCCAATAATCCAGACCGGCTCTCTTCAGATATTTATCCTCCAAAGAGAAGCCCAAGGGCTTGATCAAATGGAGCGTGCTGCCGGTGGCTGCACAAGTACGAGCGATATTGCCCGTATTCTGCGGGATCTCCGGTTGATAGAGAACGATATTCACAACCATTCACCTCGAATGTGTTTTGTTGATGTGGTCAACTGATGGAAATATCCCGATCCAGCGAAACAGCCATTCGCTTGGCGCTTTCGCTGACCATGTTCCATTCCAGCACCAGATCTGGACTGGATGCCAATTCCTGTGCGCATTCCGCTGCTTCGTACATGAGCTGCATGGAGCCAAAAGCCACTGTACCGCCCGGCAGCAGTGCTTCGCCATGCTGGCGGGTGCCCAGCAATTCGCCCGGGCCGCGAAGTTCCAGATCGGTGCGGGCGATCTCAAAGCCATCGTTGCTGCGGCTCAAAGCCCGCAAGCGCTCATTGGGTCGCGCCATCAAAAAACACCAGCTTTGCTGATCGCCGCGACCCACTCGCCCGCGAAGCTGATGCAGCTGCGCAAGACCGTAACGTTCTGCATCTTCCACGATCATCAACGATGCATTGGGTACGTTAACGCCCACCTCGATCACCGTGGTAGCCACCAGTACATCCACTTCTCCGGCGGCAAATGCCCGAAGCGTTTCCTGCTTTTCCTTGGCAGGCTGCGCACCGTAGGTAAGCCCCACCCGATAGGCTGAAAGCTCACTCTTTTGCAACTGGGCTGCATAGGGCTTGGCAGCCTTTAATTTGTCGGTGGTCTCGCTCTCCTCCACCAACGGACAAACGATGTAAGCCTGCCGTCCTGCATCCAGCTCGCTGCGCAAAAAACCGTACATTCCCTGCCGCTTATCCTCTTGCACGATACGGGTAGTGACCGGCTTTCGCCCCGGCGGCAGTTCGTCGATGATGCTGATATCCAGATCGCCGAACATGATCAGGGCCAAGGTGCGGGGAATGGGCGTTGCCGACATGACCAGCAAATGCGGAGCTGCACCATCGTTAACGCCTTTGTTGATCAGCGCTGTGCGCTGCGCTACGCCAAAGCGATGCTGCTCATCCGTAATGCACAAACCAAGCTTGGCAAAGCGAACAGCCTCGCTGATGAGGGCATGGGTACCAATGACCACCTGCCACTGACCGCTGGCAATGCATTCCAAAGCGTTGCGGCGTTCCCCTGCCGACATGCCGCCCAGCAGCAAACCGCAGGTGATCCCTTGTTTTTCGCAGAACCCCTGCAAACTTTCATAGTGTTGGCGTGCCAAAATCTCGGTGGGAGCCATCAACGCTGATTGATAGCCGCACTGGGCGCACAAAGCCATGGCGCCCATGGCTACCGCCGTTTTACCGCAGCCCACATCCCCCTGCACCATGCGTACCATGGCGGTATTCTTGGCAAGGTCGCCTGCGATCTCCCGAAGGGTACGCCGCTGGGCAGTGGTAGGCTGGAACGGCATTTTCTGCCAAAAAATCGCCGTTGCGCCCTCCTCAACGGGCATGGGATGCCCCGCCCGGCGCAGTTCTTTTACCCGAAGCACGGCGGACTGGTATAGCAGCATCTGCTCAAATGCAAACCGGCGCTGCCCCCGCTTAACATCCTCCATGGTAGCGGGCTTATGCAAAAGGCGCAAAGCCTCTGCACCGGAGCAAAGATCATGGCGCTCCATCACGCCTGCGGGCAAGGTTTCCGGGCAAAGGATCTCCACATATGCAAGCGCCTGTGCCACAATATCCTCATGGGTCTTGTGGGGCAGGCCTTCGATGGGACGGTATACCGGATGGATGCCGATCTCATTTTCCACCGTGGGATTGACCAGTTGCTTGCGGCTGCCGTGAACCGATACCACACCATTCAGGCGCAGACGGGTCGCCTTGTTCAGGTTTTCCCGCATCCAAGGCTGATTGAACCAGCAGCCAATGAGGGAGCCGCTGTCGTCGGTAAAGGTACAGGTCACCCGACTACGCTGCCCATACCGGCTCAGCTTGGCTTCGCCCTGCCGCAAAAGGTCGAAGGTAAGGCGTTCGCCCTCCAATGCATCCGCAATGGTAGCACAGGCGCTGGTATCCCGGTATTTCACTGGGACTGCATATAAAAGATCACGCAACGAGTTGATCCCCGCTGCGTGTAAGGCTTGTAGTCGGTTTTTTCCTATACCGCGAAGATTGGAAAGTTCCATTGTTACTCCACGGAAATGAGATAGTAGTACAGCGGCTGACCGCCCATTTGCATCTCCACATCGCAATCGTCATAGAGATCGGCCAATTCGTCGGTAAGGGCCTGAGCATCTGCCTCGGCAACATCCTTGCCATAGTAGACAGTGATGAGTTCATCATCCTCGGTGATGATCTCCTTCATCAAGTCGCGGGTCACATCGTGTACGCTGTTGCCAACGGTCTGGATCTTGCCATTGTACAGACCGATGATGTCGCCTTCCTTAATGGTCAGGTCTTCATACTCGGTATCGCGCACAGCATAGGTGACAGTGCCGGTGCGTACACGCTGGGCAGCTTCTTCCATGCGGGCGGCGTTCTCTTCGGGGGTGCTGTCGGGCTGGAAGGCGATAGCAGCAGCGATACCCATAGCCACATTCTTGGTAGGGATAACGATGACCTGCTTGCCTTCGCACAGCTGAGCAGCCTGCTGGGCAGCCAAAATAACGTTGCCATTGTTGGGCAGCACAAAAACAGTCTTGGCATGAGCCTTGTTAACAGCATCGGACAGATCCTCGATGCTGGGGTTCATGGTCTGACCGCCTTCCACCACATAATCCACCGACAGGTCGGTGAAAATGTGACCGAAGCCCTCGCCCAGAGACACGGCTACCATGCCATATTCCTTCAAGGGAGCATTTTCTTCTTCCTTCTTCTGCTGGGCTTCCTGCTTTTCACGGCGCTGCTGCACCATGTTTTCGATCTTCAGGTTGACCAGTTCACCAAGGCTGAGACCATATTCCAAGGCCTTACCGGGCTCGTTGGTGTGTACGTGGACCTTAACAAAGCTCAGATCGCCCACCACCAGCACGCAGTCGCCGATACGATTGAGACGGCGGCGGAAGGAGTCGATATCCTCCTCCAAGCTGTCGGGGTACAGGTTCTGGATGCAGAACTCGGTGCAGTAGGCGTACTTGATCTCGCCCAGAGCCTCGTGATCATCCTCAAAATTGGCCTCGCCATCAGAGGCAAGATCCATCTTCTCAGTGGGGATCTCTTCGCCCCGCAGGCAGGCTGCATAGCCCATGTAGATAAGCAGCAAGCCGCGGCCGCCGGCATCCACAACGCCAGCCTGCGTAAGAGCGGGCAGCATCTGCTGGGTCTTCTTAAGGATGGCATCACCGGTGGTGAGGATGTTGCGGAAAAGGGCATCGTAATCCTCAGGGGCACGCTCAGCCTGCTTAACAGCTTCTTCGGCGATCACGCGGGCCACGGTGAGAATGGTGCCTTCCTTGGGCTTCATAACAGCCTTATAGGCAGTTTCGGCACCCTTCTTAAGGGCTGCAGCAAACTGCACAGGGGTGATGCGGTCAATATCAGTCAAAGCCTTGCTGAAACCGCGGAAAAGCTGAGAAGTGATAACACCGCTGTTGCCGCGGGCACCCTTCAGTGCACCCTTAGCCACAGCCGCAGCAGCCTCACCGGCGCTGAGGTATTCCTTCTGGCTCACTTCCTTGGTGGCAGAGGACATCGTCAGGCTCATATTGGTGCCCGTATCGCCATCCGGCACGGGGAAAACATTCAAAGCATCAACAGCTTCGCGGTTCTTTTCCAGCAGTGCTGCACCAGCCAATACCATATCACGCAGCAGCACGCCATCGATCGTTTTGGTCTGTATCACGGTTCTTCCTCCCGATACGTTCGTATTTTAGACGCGGACGCCCTCTACAGAGATGTTAACGCGGCGAACATTAACGCCCGTCATGCTTTCCAGCTTGTAGCGCACCGTATCCACGATGGTCTTGCAAACTTCCGCAATAGAGATGCCGTATTCGACGATAATGAACAAATCAACATCCAGCATGTCGTCTACCATCTTGATCTGGATGCCCTTGGAGAGGTTTTCCCGACCGAGCCATTGTACAAGGCCGTCCTTAGCGCGCTTGGAAGACATCGCCACGATGCCGTAGCATTCCAATGCGGCATAACCCGCCACCTTGAGCATAACATCCTCGGTGATATAGACGGTGCCTATATCGTTCTTGATCTTGCATTCCATATTGTTTGCCTCCTTGCCGGCGAAATGTCGCCCACAATGCCTGCCAGCATATACACACGACAGGTCATCGTAATTATACATGATAACGTCGCAATGCGCAACAGATGGCGCGTTGAAAATACAATCGCAATTTTGTTACATTTTTGTTTCATTTGCAAATGTTTTACAAGAAAAAACATTGAAAAACAGATGTTTCATCGTTTACAAATGTGCAATATGTGTTATAATAGGTAAGGTAACGAGTTTTCTCTCAAGATGAAAATGCCATCTTTCGCTACAAGGAGATGCAATATGAACGGAAATCGCTCAAGATATTCCACCAATCCGACCTTTACGATGCAAAAGCGCGGTCTGTTTAAAAAAGCGCCTTCTACCGCACCCGAAAAGCCAGACTTTACGCAGGCGCAAGACCCTATGGCGCAGCAGCAGACGCTTTTTTCCCAGCCTTCGCCCATGCCTGTGCGGCCTGTACAGGGGCCTTCTTTTGCCCCTTCGACCGATTTGTTTTCATCACCGGTGCCTGCCGGTAATCCTTTAGGGATGCAAAACGCACCCAACAGACCCGGTGCAATGGGCATGCCGCCTACAGCATTCCCAGGGCAGCCGCCCGCCATGCAAAACCCCATGGCCAATCCATTCCCTGCGCAGCCTGCTGCACCCGGCTTTTCCTTTGGGCAGCCTTCCCAAAACCTGCCGCCGCTGGGCAACCAAAGTACTATGGCGCCCAACGCTTTTTCGCCGCACGCACAGGGCTTTGCCCCTCCGATGCCGCCCCCGCCTGCACAACAGCCGGTTTTTGGCGGTATGAACAACCAGCCCATGCAGCCCACAGCGGTCCCGCCCATGGTACAGCCCGCCAATCCTTACGAACCCTCCCCGTTGCAGCAGCCGCAGATGAACTATAACCAGAGCGCCTTTGCTCCCCAGCAGCCTGCTCAGCCTGTTCCCCCGCGCCAGCCCATGGATCCGGACAGTATGTGGAAGATCTACCTGTTCGCATTGCTGCCGGCGCTGTTCATCCCCTGCCTGTTCGTGCCCGAAAGCATGAACGTGCTGCGCTATTTGTTTATTGCGCTGTGCGTTGCCGGCATCGGCATTCTCTGGTTTCGCAAAATGTTTTCCGACAACGGTCGTCTCATGCTGACCATACTCTATTCAGCAGCTTGCATCGCCTTGCTTTCGATGCTGTTTATGGGCGGCTCGCCAGATCCCAAACAGCCCGATACTGCCGACCCCAACCAACAGCAAGCCGTGCAGACTTTCGGAGCAGATGGGGCCAACGGCGGTGCGGTCGGTCAGCCCACCTTCTCCCCCACGCCGGAACCCACCCCCACCATTGCGCCCATCTCCGAAGCCCAGACTCGTCTGGAAGCTTTTATGACCAACTGGTCCGGGGCCCGCATCGAAGATATGGTGCGTTTGGTGCAGCCAAGCTGGGCCAGTGCGCAGGATAATCCCTCCAACCGTCTTTTTGTTATGCTTGGCAACCGCACGCCTCTGTCCTATACCATTGAAGAGATCTCCGGTTCCGATACCGACAGCAGCCGCACCGTTAGTATGACAGCGAACATTGACAAAAACAACGGCAAGGATCCTACGCTTTACCGCTTTATGGTGCTGATGGTAAAAGAAGGCGGCGAGTGGTATGTAGACCCCAATTCCCTTGCCAGCAACGACTCGGTGCAGAACAGCGAAGAGACCAACGTGGTCAACAACTCCCAGAACACCACTGCCGAGAACTGGACCATTGCCCCCAGACAGACCGTCACCCCCGCCCCTGCAGGCAGCCAGCTTTTGTACTACAACCCCGATGGCGGCAGCATGTACCATATGGATCAATACTGCCCCAGCATCCGGGATGAATACTTGCCTCTTGGCGGCAGCTTCCCCTATGCAGAGCTTGGCAACCATCGCGACTTGACGCCCTGCCTCAAATGCAATGCCCCCACCCAGACCCTACCGCCGGAAGAGACCGGTGCGAACTAAGCGAAAGAAGCTATCTCTATGGATGTAAAAACCAACGTGATGCGCCTCCTGGAGGGGGCGCATCTTCCCTATCAGGTACACTATTACGATGCGCCAGGCGGCGCACTCAGCGGTGTGGAAGTAGCACAGCAGCTAAACCAAGACCAGGATCGTGTATTCAAAACACTGGTCACCACCGGCGCTTCGGGAAAGCACTATGTGTTTATGATCCCTGTAGCGGAAGAATTATCGCTAAAGAAAGCCGCAGCCGCAACGGGCGAAAAAAGCATCGTTATGCTCAAAAGCAAAGATCTGTTGCCGCTGACTGGCTATGTGCACGGCGGCTGTTCCCCCATCGGCATGAAAAAAGCGTTTCCGACCTTTGTGGATGAAACCGCCCAGTTATTTGATACCATCCTTTTTAGCGCCGGCAAGATCGGCACGCAGGTGGAGCTTGCGCCGGATACCCTGCAAGCCATTGTGCCCTTCACGTTTTTCGACCTGACCATCTAAACCGCCCAACGCTTTTTTCCAAACAAAAAACCGTCCGCACATGGCGGGAGGATTCTTAAGGAACAGTTTATCTTGCCACGAAAAAGCAAATGAGCATCCGGTGAGAATTTCCGGATGCTCATTTACGTAAGTGCCCCCACAAACGCAATGCATGGATACCATGCGTATAATTGCGCCCTCCTATGGATTTTTGGGAACTCAATCAATTGGAATTTAGCGAACGCATTTGGCGTTCTTATACGAAATCAAAATATGAGATGGTGCAAATAGTATTGATGTAATAATCAGTAATATTGACCTGCTCATAAATCCACTAAACAAGAAAATTACTGATGGGATTATGGAGAGTGCCAATGCTCTAAAAACACTGTTTTTCTTCCAACAAATAATCCATATGGCACAATAAAGGGCAATTAACAGAGCATCAATGATGAGATATAGTGCAAATGCTTCATCCGACCACCAGCCAAGCCAAGTCCCTGGAACATTGAAAATCATAAAACCAAAGCAACCAAATCTTCCGATTTTTTCAATAATTTCGACTGCTTTGTTGTTCCAACTGTTTTCAAAACCATCTTTACATCTAACTGCAAAAACAATGTTCGGAATCATAATAACAACTATGAAAACCAAACCAAATACATTAAACCATTCCATAAGGGTATCTCCACAAACTTCAAATTCTACTTATCACTCGTCCACACTAAGTTATATCGTGTGACACCATTACTTGCCAATGTCTGATTATATAATTCGCATCCATAATGTTGATATATCTGTGCATATCGCTCCATATCGGTATCAAACAGTAATGGAACACTCTCTTCTTCCGCATATTTCTTCGCAGCTTCTACCAAATGCCTTGCGTAGCCTTTTCCCCGATATTCCTTATCCACACACAAAAACAAAATATCAATATGTGGTTTTGCAGCATACTGCTTATTAGAGCCTGTAATTTGCTTAATATGTGACATATACTTTTTTAACGTCTTAAAAGGAATAACCTTTAACAGTTGAATTAACATCTTTAGCTGTGGATACACAGGTGCTTTTTTACTATGTATAAAACCAACGATACCTTTGTGATTCTCTGTTCCATAAAGTGCCTTTGATTCATACACATAATCTGTATATATATCCATATACTTCATTACAAGCTCTTTTCTGTCGTTTATATCTCCAAACTCGTGAAAAAGCTCATTCGTAATAAATGCTTCGCCAATCATTTTTTTGATTTCGGCCAGCTCACTTTTTGAAACATTATCTATCAATGTTATTTCCATCCAAACTCACCACCAAGTTCTTATTTTCCTAACTGTTCGACATATTCAAGTTTATCGCTTTCATTCTATCACAGCAGTACAAGAGAACGCAAGCCAGACAAGGCTTGCGTTCTCATTATTTGCATAAGGGAAAGCGAAGGATAATTTCTTCCTTTCTATCACCCTCACTGGCAGACGGTTTTTTGTTTGGAAAAACTTACTTGATTTCGACGGTAGCGCCAACTTCGGCCAGCTTTTCCTTGATCTTCTCGCACTCTTCCTTGGAAGCGCCTTCCTTGATAGCCTTGGGAGCGGACTCTACGAAATCCTTGGCTTCCTTCAGGCCCAGGCCGGTCAGCTCGCGGATGACCTTGATGACCTTGATCTTCTCGGCGCCGGCATCCTTCAGGATGGCGTCGAACTCGGTCTTCTCTTCTTCAGCAGCAGCAGCGCCAGCACCGGCAGCACCGGGAACGGCAACAACAGCAGCGGCGGCGGAAACGCCAAAGTGCTCTTCCAGAGCCTTTACCAGATCGTTCAGCTCCAGCACGGTCATTTTTTCAATCAAGGCAATGATTTCCTCGTGAGTCATGTGGATAAACCTCCTTTAAAATGTGGGTGTTCACGTAATTTGTTTCGTGTTAAGCGGCATACCGATCAGCCATTAAGCTTCGGCAGCGGGGGCTTCGTCCTTCTTGGCGATAGCATCCAGAACGCGTACAAAGCCGGCAATGCTGCTCTGCAAGCTGCCAAGCAGGCGAGCCAGCAGTACTTCGCGGCTGGGCACGTTGGCCAGTTCCTTGATCTGGGCTTCGTCCATCAGCTCGGTGCCGAGCAGACCAGCCTTGATCTCGATGGGGCAGTCGTTCTTCTTCTTGGAGATGAAATCGCTGACGATCTTGGCGGGGCTTACGGGATCGCTCATGCCAAAGGCAAAAGCGGAGGGACCGTTGAGGACCTCATCCAGACCTTCGATGTTCAGCTCGTTCTGGGCGCGGCGCACAAGAGTGTTCTTCAGCACGACGTATTCCACGCCATTGGCACGGAAATCGGCACGCAGCTTGGTGGCGTCTTCCACAGTCAGACCGGAGTACTTAACGATGACGACGCTCTGGGCATCCTGAAACTTCTTGACGATGTCGCTGACGACTTGCTTCTTAATCTCAAGATTCTTGCTCATGGGGTTGCACCTCCTTCTTCGAAATCTGTACGATTCCAAAAAGAAAACCCTTGCAGGCGCAAGGGCGAACATGTCGCAAGGGGATTTCTCCCGCCTTACACCTCGGCGGGGAAACTTTCGTTCATTACTGCACCAGAGGTGCGACCCGCTGTCTTCGGCATAGGTTTCCAAAGAATCGAACATAATTATAACTGATTGAAGACAAATGTCAATAGTTTTGCCAAAAGATTTTTGCAAAAAAGCGATGTTTTCGGCAAACTATTTTCAGCCAGCCACCGGCGCTATGGCTCAGCTTCTCCTTTTCAGATAACAATTGGCAGCGTATTTTTGCTTCGAGGGGTCAAAATACCGTTGTACCCACGCAAGGAGGTGAACGGAAAATGAGCAGCAATCAAGGTTCCAAATCCAATCAGGCAACGGTACCCGAAGCACGTGCGGCGCTAAACAATATGAAATATGAGATCGCCCGCGAGCTGGGCATCAACTTGAAGCAGGGCGACAATGGCGACCTGACCGCACGCGAAAACGGTTATGTTGGCGGCTACATGGTCAAAAAGATGATCCAGCAAGCCGAGCAGCAGATGGCTGGCCAAGGCGGCAGCGCAAACTGACCCCATGCATAGCGTCTAACGATTTCTGAAAAGGAGCAATGTTTTATGTATCAGAACCAGCAGAATGGTAACAACAACAATTCCAGCAAGAACTCCGGCAACAACGTAGTCGTGCCCGAAGCCAAGCAGGCCCTGAACAATATGAAATACGAGATCGCCAATGAGCTCGGTATCAACCTCAAGCAGGGCTACAACGGCGATATGCCCAGCCGTCAGGCCGGCTACATCGGCGGTTATATGGTGAAGCGCCTGATCGAAAACGCCGAACGCGCCATGAGCGGCCAGAAGTAAAAAATCAACGAAACCTGTTGCAGTCTCTTGCTGCAGCAGGCTTTTTGTTTTGTGCCATCTTTCCATATGGAGCGATCTGTTGTATAATGCAAGCATCATCGGCCGGAAGATATTGCTTACGGCACAGGGAGGAAACTTATGAACACAATAGATCTTTACGCTTTTGCCGACGAGGCTTGCGGGCAGGTAGACGGACAGATCGATGCCATGCTGCGCAATGGCTTAAAGGGGTTGGAAATACGCGGTGTAGACGGACAAAGCATTGCCGACATCAGCATTGCCAAAGCCCGGGAAGTGCGCAAAAAGCTGGATGATGCAGGCCTCGTGGTATGGTCCATTGGCTCGCCCATCGGCAAGATCGGTATTGAGGATGATGCCTTCCCTGCCCATCTGGAACAATTGCGTCATGTGCTGGAAGTTGCCAATGTACTGGACGCAAAGAACCTGCGCATGTTCTCCTTCTATATACCAGAGGGCAAAACAGCAGAATACCGACAGCAGGTATTAGACCGGATGGGACAGATGCTGCAAGTCGCCCACGGCACAGATATAGCCATGTGCCACGAAAACGAAAAAGGCATCTATGGCGATGTAGCTACCCGCTGCCACGATCTGCTGTCCGTTTTTCCAGAGCTATGCGGCATCTTCGACCCCTCCAACTTTATCCAAAGCGGTCAGGATACCATGGAGGCATGGCAGCTTTTAAAAAACCGCATCAAGTACCTGCACATCAAGGATGCTTTACCAGATGGCAAAGTGGTGCCTGCGGGCTGCGGCATCGGCCATGTAAAGCACATACTGGATGAATACCGGGCCATGGGCGGCACCAGCGCGACCATAGAGCCGCACCTGAGCGTATTTGACGGTCTTGCTGCCTTGGAACAGCAAGGAAACAAGACCCACATAGACGAGTTTAGCTATGCAAGCAGCGACGAAGCTTTCGATGTCGCCTGCAATGCGCTGAAAGACCTGCTGTAAACCGCTATCGTACCATCGCTGTGAACACACCACAAAGGAGGAAGAACCATGGAGAAAAAGATCCGACTTGGCATTATCGGCATTGGCAACATGGGCAGCGGTCACGCTTGCCGTGTGGTGGATGGCGAATGCCCCGATTTTGTTTTGACTGCCGTTGCAGACATCAACCCCGCCCGTAAGGAATGGGCCAGCACCCGTCTTGGCGATAACGTAGCTTTCTTTGACAACGCCATCGCCATGCTGGATAGCGGTCTCATCGACGCCTGCATCGTGGCCACGCCCCATTACGACCACCCCGGTCTGGCGATGGAATGTATGAAGCGCTCCATCCACGTCATGGTGGAGAAGCCCGCTGGTGTTTACACCAAGCAGGTGCGGGAGATGAATGCCATGGCCGACCAGCACCCCGAAGTGGTCTTCGGTTTGATGTTTAACCAGCGTACCAACTGTGTTTACCGCAAAATGCGGGAATTGGTACAGTCTGGCAAGTATGGGCGCATTCGCCGCACCAACTGGATCATTACCGATTGGTACCGTACCCAGTATTATTACGATTCCGGCGCATGGCGCGCCACTTGGGCCGGCGAGGGCGGCGGCGTTCTGCTGAACCAGTGCCCCCACCAGCTGGATCTATGGCAATGGATCTGCGGCCTGCCGGTAAAGGTGCAATCGCATCTGCATTACGGTTTGTGGCATGATATCGAAGTGGAAGACGACGTGACCACCTACGTGGAGTACGAAAACGGTTCCACCGGCGTTTTTGTGACTACCACTGGCGATGCAGACGGCTCCAACCGTTTTGAGATACAGATGGACAAGGCCAAACTGGTGGTGGAGCACGACCAATTGTATTTGACCGAGTTCAGTGTGACCGAGCCGGAGTGGAGCGCCACCTGCAAAGAGGGCTTTGCCACCATGCCCAAGGAATCGTTCGTTGTGGAGACCGACGGGCAGAATCCCCAGCACACTGGCGTGGTAAATGCTTGGGGCGGTGCCATCCTGCGGGGCGAACCCTTGGTCGCCGACGGCCGGGAAGGCATCCGCGGGCTGATGCTGAGCAATGCTATGCATCTATCCGCTTTCCTTGGTCAAGCCGTGACCTTGCCCATCGACGAGGAGCTGTACTACGAGGAGCTGAAAAAGCGCATTGCAGGTTCCCGCCGCAAAGAAAGCGACCCATCTAAAAACGTGGTAACTGATTTGAGCAACACCTACAGCGGCACCCGCTGATCGCGATCATCTCCCGGCACTGCGAAGCAATGTGCCGGGAGAACCCTTTTGCCGCAAGACTGATCGAACACAGGAGACAACACATGAAAAAGAAACTGACTGCCCTGCTGGCCATGCTGGTATGCATTTGCCTGCTGCCCGCCACTGTTTTGGCTTTGGGAGAAAACGGAAAAACGCTGGATGATTACGTGCCTCTGGATAGCCTCACCCGTGCCCATGGCTTTGTAATGGGTGCATGCTACAGCTACAACCAGCTGAACACCGGCAAACCCTATCTAAACTTTGTAAAGACCCATTTTTCTTCCATCACCTGCACCAACGAGACCAAAGCTTATTCTTTGCTGAATCAATCTGCCAGCAAAGCTGCAGCCAACGGCATGCCGGTAATGAACTATCACCAAGCAGACCGGATGATCGCATGGGCACAGGAAAACGGTCTGAAGGTACGCGGTCATGTGCTGGTGTGGGATGCTTATATGTGCGATTGGTTTTTCCGAGTGGATTACGACCAAAGCAAGCCTTATGCAGACTCCGACACCATACGGGCCCGCACAAAATACTACATCGAACAAGTGATCACTCACTTCGAAACAGAATTTCCCGGCGTGATCTATTGCTGGGATGTGGTAAACGAAGCCATCGGCGACAATTTTGGCGAATACGAGCCCGGCGACCCGCGCCGCCTGCGCACCACCCGCAATGGCACAGACAACCTGTTTAGAACCTATCTGGGCGATGACTATGTAGAGTTTGCATTCCTATGCGCCAAAGACACTGTGGAACGTCTGGGAGCGGACATCAAGCTGTTCTACAACGATTACAACCTGTTCTTCCCTGATAAACGGCAAGCCGCCATTGAGCTGGCACGCTCCGTCAACAACTACGCCACCGACGAAAACGGCAACCCCCGCAAGCTGATGGACGGCATGGGCATGCAGGGATACATCGGCGGTTACGGTACCCAGCAGGATTGCCTTTCCGATGCGCACATCACCCGCATCGAAACCTCCATTCGGTTATACGCCAAGGAAGGGTTGGAGGTACACATTACCGAAATGGCTGTACGCAACTATCGCAGCGATGAAGCCACCATCGCCCTCCATACCGACTATTATGCCCATTTGTTTGAAATGTTCAAACGGGTCAACGAAGGCGAAACCAAGCCCCTTACCTGTGTAGCCATTTGGGGCATTGCGGATGCACCCAATGCGACCGGCTACAATTACGACCTGCTTAGCCCATACGGTGGCCTGATCACCGAAAAGAACGAGATCAAGACCTCGTTCGATGCCGTCCACAATGTTATGAGCAACTAACGCTTACCCCTTCTAAACCGCTGTGTACGCAGCGGTTTTTTCTTTTTTACCCTGTACACAATGGGTTTTCATGCTATAATAGTGCCAACAAATTGCGTTCCCAACTAAGGAGGGCAGCATAATGAACTATACAGAACTAAAAAACAATTATCTGAAAGGCTGGCACACGTGGAATGTGCGTAGCGTTCTTTCCCACGTGCATATGCCGGATGGTTTTGCCCTGAATGCAGCTTTTAAAGAATATCGGGAAGGGCATTATCTAAAAGAAACTTTGGTGGGGCGTTTTGCCAATGAATACGGTCGGGAACCTGCTGAGACCGCATTCCCCGGCTCCCATGCTTTTGACGAAAGCTATACCGAAATGCGCCTGACGTGGTGCGATATGGATATCCGGGTGGAATCCTCCGCTATTGAAGATGAACTGGTACTGCTGATCACGCCGATCAAAAAGCAGCAGCGCCCCGCTATGCTGGTGCTGGAAGGCGGCTTTTTGTGGGGGCGCCCCGGTTGGGTGGAACGAAAGGCACAGACCCTTGTTGCCCATAGCGGATCGGAGGAGCGCATGGTATTCATTACCGGTGCTGAAGCAAACGACCCCAACATTCCCGTACAGACAGCTTGTCTGCAGGTCGTGCTGGATGGTCCCGTTGCAGTATCTACCGGCGTTTTTCGCACGGTGGAAGAAGCGCAGACCCTCATCGCTGTCCGCCGGGAAGCTCATCAGCAAACCTGTGCCCGCTTTGGCGCAGTAAGCGGCATGTACGAAGCCATGGAATCTGCCCTTGGTTGGGATACGGTGTACGATGCCAAAGCAAATCGGGTCATCTCGCCGGTAAGCCGCTTATGGAGCATTTCAAGCGGTGGATATGTGCTGTTTTGCTGGGATAACTTTTTTGCCGGTTTCATGGCCAGCCTCGGCAACCCCGCTTTGGCCTACAGCAATCTGAGAGAGATTTTGAACGAGCAAACCCCAGAGGGCTTTGTGCCCAATTTTGCCTATGCCACCGGGCAGGTGAGCGCAGACCGTTCCCAACCGCCGGTAGGCAGCGCCATGCTGTTGGAAACATACCGCAGACTGGGCGAAAAATGGATGGTAGAAGAACTGTTTGACGATCTTTTGCGCTGGAACCAATGGTTTGCCAAAAACCGCATGAACAAAAGCGGCGCTCTATGCTGGGGCAGCAACCCCATTCCTGTTCTTTATGGCAACCGCTGGGAGATGGAAGGCGTACACGCTGTCTATGGTGCAGCGTTGGAAAGCGGACTGGACAACTCCCCCATGTACGATGACATCCCCTTCAACAAAGAAACCAACCGGCTGGAACTGGAGGATGTTGGGCTGACAGGGCTTTTCATACTGGATTGCCGTTCCCTGATCGAATTGGCGCAGCTGATCGGGCGGGATAGCGACATTCCCGCATTGCAGCGCAGCATGGATGCTGCCCGCAAAGGTCTGGAGACCCTATGGGATGAAGAACGCGGCTTCTACTACAACCGCCGCAGCGATACCGGTGCATTCTCCCGACGCATCTCCCCCACCAACTTTTATGCCCTGTTTTCTCCCGATGTAACGCCCCAGCGGCAGCGGCGCATGGCAGATATGCATTATTTCAACCCCAATGAGTTTTACGGCGAGTGGATGCTGCCCTCGATCGCTCGCAACGATCCCGCCTTCCCAGAGCAAGATTATTGGCGGGGACGTGTTTGGGCGCCGCTGAATTTTTTGGTGTACCTTGCGCTATGCCGCACCGAGCTGGCCGATGTGCGCAAAGATCTGGCGCAGAGATCTGCAGCGTTGTTTATGAAGGAATGGACAGAAAACCGGCATATTCACGAAAACTATAACGCCATCACCGGCGAAGGCTGCGATACCGGCAACAGCGACAGGTTCTACCACTGGGGCGCACTGCTGTGCGTTATTACCATGGCAGAAGCGGGATTCATCAAGGATCTGGGGCAGCCTTTGGCCGGGACGAAATAAGCCGCTTGTAATAAAAAAGCCGTTGAAGTTTTTTGCTTCAACGGTTTTTCTATTATTGACCGCACGCCGGTACCTGAAAAGGGCGGGAATGATGAGCGGTATGCGTTGACGCAGAGGCAACGGCGTATGGAACGTGAGGTCAGGTATGCAAAACGGGAAGCCGCAATGATGGAGGCCGCCGGGAATAAAGAGGGCTTTGAGGAAGCTGCGCTGAAGGTGAAGCAGAAGCAGACGAAGCTTAGGGAGTTTGTTGCTGAACATGATAATCTTGTTATGCGTAGTGACAGGACGCAGGTTATGGGGTATAATAGGAGTGTAAGCAGCAAAGCCGTTGGAGCCGCAAGGCATTCTCTTGAAAGAGAATTCGCTTCCCCTGCTTCCGGTCGTTTCTTGCTTCATACTGTCCGTCTTTATGTAAACGCAGCAAAGATCAAACCATTAACCGGCTATGATGATTTTGTCATACATGGTGATAAGCTTGGCTTTGAACTTAGAAATCATGACGGAAAGACTTACAAAAATGTTTCTGTAAAAAAGTTCGTGGAAATGATCAAGGGTTCTCCGGTCTATAGCGGCGGAGCGATTCGACTGATTGCTTGCGAAGCTGGTGCGGATGGATCAATTGTTGCGCAAGCTGTAGCAGATTTGCTTAACGTGAATGTTATGGCACCATCTGATGTTGTATGGGTGCACGCTGACGGTAGCATAACAATAGGAGCAAAACCAACGGATAATACTGGCGAATGGAGAATATTTGTCCCCAGAAAGGAGTGAAAGCGATGACGGAGTTGGTATTTGAGAGCAACAGAAAAAGTCAAACACCTATTCAGTACAAAAGCCGTATTCTGTTTTATCTGAAGCATGGTGATAATTACGCTTGTGCTCCTATGCGGTATGTGGACAGGGAAACAGGTGAGAAATCTATTGAGTCTTATTACTTAACCGACGGCGTATATTGCTGGTCATCCGACATTATTCATCATTTTGAAAAATACAACTATTTGCTTCCAGAGCAATTCATTTTGCATGTGCAGCAGAAAATGAAACTCAATTAACCGCCAAACCAAAAGGCAAGGCGGTTTTCTTGAAGGAGAATAAAATGGACGATTTCAAGCTGATGTATAAGATCCTAAAGATCATTCACGCCTGCGAGGGTGATTTTGAATGGTCTGAAAATCTATTGTTGCCGGATGTACTCCATGTATCGCAGAAGAAACGTGACAACACGCTGATGCGGTTAGCTGACGATGGTTTGATTACTGGCGTTTCGTTTGATTCGTGGATTGGAAGCGTTGAAATCAAAGTCAGCTTCGAAGAACAGCCATGCTTGACAATCGCCGGTATTGAGTTTCTTGAAACGAACAGCCTCATGAAGAAAGCGGCAAAGCAAGTGAAAGATATCGCTGTTGGGCTTGCTTCTCAAACGGTTGTAAACATTTTGACAAAGTAGTAAAAAATCCACACTATTTCGATAACAAGCGCCAAGGCAAACCCGCCAAGGCGCTTTTGTTATACCCTAACGCATTGGGATAAATGCGGAATCAAGAGCCGACAGACTATAAATGGGAGGCCTCTCAATGACCTATAAACGTATTTCCCCCCTGAACTTGCAGTTCTTCGCTGACGGCGGCGAAGGTGCGGGCACTGCAGCGAACAACGCAAGAACGCCGGAAAACCAGTCGCTCCCCTGCTGAGAAGCTTGCTGCTCCCGCTCTGCTGATGATATGCAGCATCGCTGATGAACAAAAAGAAAAAACCGTTGATAATCAACGGTCCAGACTGTCGAGAAACCCAGTTTTCGCACGAGCGAGAACTGGGTTTTTGCAAATAGCAAAGATAACGAACCAAAAACGAGAAACAAGCCCTGTGAAGACCGGTGTTTTGCTACCCACCTTGCCAGTTTTTTGAGGTTCAT